>JASFOV010000175.1:0-8695 GCA_050116355.1 Anaerolineae bacterium | reverse complement strand
TCAATGTTACGCGTCATGCGTTACTCCTGCCAGAAAGTGCCTGTACTCCGGGAATGGACCGGCTCGGATCCGAGGTGATCGCCTCACGATCTATCAGCTTCCAAGGCTAGCTGGTCGCGGCGACAGCGGCAGCGGATTCCTCCTGCGAGCGCATGTAGTAGAGGTAATAGGCGAAAATCGCCAGGTCGGCGTCTACGGTGTCCCAGATGATCACCTCCCCATCTTTGCTAAAGGCGCGGGGTTGGAATTCCAACAACCGCCGTTCCCTGCTGTCTATCAGGAACCAGCCGCGCTTCAAGATGCCCTCCGGCACCAACCGGAAGCGCTGACCATCCAGCTCGAGCTGCATCTCACGACCGAAGGCACCTTGGCGTTCCGCTGAGCCGCGCGTCCGCCCATTCTCGACCAACTCGTGCGCACCGCTGAACCATCCGGTCTTTTGCATCAGCAACTCACGACCGTCGCTGGTGCGGGCCGTGCCCCCTTGGCTGAAGGCGGCAAAGGTGATCTCGGCCAGACACCCGGCTTCGGTTTCCAGGAAATGATGCGTCGTGAACAAGCCGGTCACCTGAACCTGAATGCGGTCCAATGACAGCGTTGTCTCGGTCACCTGACTGACTCCTCTCTGTGTGCGTGATTCCCAATTGCTACAGTTCCATTATACAGCCTGGGCGCGGTCTGTCAAGAGAATTGTCTGCCACCAAGCTGACAACCGGCGGACGCCCCCAGTCGTCCGAGCACGGGCTGGGTCTGCCCGCAGATATTGCCTTCTCCTTTGGCGGGCGAGGATCCCCCCATTGAGGAGCGAGCAGGTTTTCGAGCGAGTGTTCCAACTTCTCGACATTGCACCAACCTTACGGGATTGACTGGTCGTGCTTGACCGAAGTCGAAGGGCTGTGCTATACTTTCATCGCCGCCCTCGTGGCCTTGGAAATCGGAGGGCGTGTTGTACCCGCAGCATTCTCCACGAGAGCTGTCTTGGCTGGGCTAGAAGGGGTGGGCTCCATGACTGGATCGGAACTGGATCGGTTGCGCGCTTACCGGCTGATGTTGTTGGCGCGCCTCGTCGATGAACGGGAGTGGATGTTGAATCGCCAGGGCAAGATCCCCTTCCTGGTTTCCTGCCAGGGACAGGAAGCGACTCAGGTCGGGCTGGCCCTGGCTCTGCGGCCGGGCGTCGACCACGTACTGCCTTACTACCGCGACTTGGGATTGGTCTTGGCGCTGGGCATGACCGTGGAGGAAGTCTTTTTGAACCTGTTTGCTAAGGCTGGCGACCCCAACTCCGGTGGGCGGCAGATGCCCAATCACTGGGCGCACCCGCGTTGGAATATCTACTCCCATTCCAGTCCCGTAGCCACCCAGATCCCCCATGCCGCTGGCATCGCGCTGGCCAGCCGCATCCGGGGTGAGGATGCTGTGACCTTGGTGACCTTTGGCGAAGGGGCGACCAGCAAGGGGGACTTTCACGAAGCGCTCAACTTTGCTGGGATCCACAACTTGCCCGTCATCTTTGCCTGCGAGAACAACCGCTACGCCATTTCCGTGCCCCAGGTCAAACAGATGGCGATTGAGAACGTCGCCGATCGGGCGGCGGCTTATGGCATGGCCGGCGAGATCGTAGATGGCCAGGATCTGCGGGCCGTCTACGAGGCGACGCGCCGGGCGGTCGAGCGCGCCCAGGCCGGCGAGGGGCCGACCCTCCTGGAGGCCAAAACCTACCGTCTGGTTCCCCACACGTCGGATGATGATGACCGGCGCTACCGGGCTCGGGAGGAGGTAGCCGAGTGGAAGGAGCGAGATCCGGTCGGCCTGTTCCGCGACTATTTGCAGGCCGAGGGGCTGTGGGATGAGGAGCGAGACGAGGCCCTCCGCCAGGAGTTGTTTGACGAGATAACCCGCGCCCAAAAGGCAGCGGAGGCCGCGCCCGATCCCCTGCCGGAACAGGCGCTCCAGCACGTATGGTATGAAGGGTAGGCTACCATGCCCGAAATGAGTCTGATCGAAGCGATTCGCGACGCGCTGGACACAGAGATGGCACACGATGAGCGTGTAATCGTGCTCGGCGAGGACGTCGGCCTGCACGGTGGCGTGTTTCGTGCCACCGACGGCTTGCAGGAACGCTATGGCGAACTGCGGGTCATCGATACCCCGCTAGCCGAGCTGTTGATCGCGGGCCTGGCCATCGGTGCGGCGGCCAACGGCTTGCGCCCTGTGGCTGAGATGCAGTTTGCCGACTTTGGCTTTCCGGCTTTTGACCAGATCGTATCCGAGGCAGCGCGCTGGCGCTATCGCACCAATGGTCAGCAAGGGATTCCGCTTGTAGTCCGCATGCCCTATGGGGCCGGCATCCACGGCGCTCTGTACCACAGCCAGAGTGTGGAGGCGTTCTATGCCCACGTGCCCGGTCTGCGGGTCGTCACACCAAGCACCCCCTACGATGCCAAAGGCCTGCTCATCGCCGCCATCCGCGATCCTGATCCGGTCATCTACCTCGAGCACAAGAAGGCGTACCGCATGATCCGCGGCGAGGTGCCCGAGGGAACCTATACCGTTACCTTGGATCAGGCCCGGGTGGCCCGTGCCGGCGAGGATTTGAGTGTCTTTGCCTATGGGCTGATGCTGCACCATTGTCTGCAGGTGGCCGAGACATTGGCCCAAGAAGGGGTTGATGTGGAGGTAGTGGATCTGCGCACGCTGGCCCCCCTGGATCGGGACACGATCTTGGCCTCGGCGCGCAAGACGGGGAAGGTGCTCGTGGTGTACGAGGACAACAAAACGCTGGGCTTGGGGGCAGAGGTTGCGGCGCTGATCGGCGAGGAAGCGTTTGAGTGGCTGGATGCGCCCCTCATGCGTCTCGCCTCGCCCGACATCCCGGCCATGCCCTACAATCACGCGCAGGAGGCGTGGGCGTTGCCCGATGCCGACGAAATCGAGGATGCCATGCGAAACTTGGCCGGATATTAGGCGCTCGTGGCGCGAGGATGGGAGGTAGTGGATGGCGATAGAATTCAAAATGCCCCGGTTGGGCGAGAGTGTCGTCGAGGGCACCATCGGCAAGTGGTTGAAGCAGGTCGGTGACCCTATCCAGGAGTTTGAGCCGCTGCTGGAAGTGACCACGGACAAGGTGGATACCGAAGTACCGTCCCCCATCACCGGTGTGCTGCTGGAGATACGCGCCCAGGAGGGCGAGACGGTCGATGTCGGCGAGGTGATCGCGGTGCTGGGCCAGCCTGATGAGGAATCCGCGTCCGGTGAGCCAACCAGCCCACCAGCGGTGGCGTCAGAGGGCGAACCGGCCCCCTCTCCGGATGCTCCCGAACCGGAAGCTGCGAAGGAGCGGAGAAAACCAGGGAAGCGGCCGGTGGGCCGCAGCTACCTGACGCCGGTGGTGGCCCGCATCGCGGCCGAGCACGACGTCGATCTGAGCCAGATCCAGGGCAGCGGGCGACATGGCCGCATCACCAAGAAGGACATCCTGCATTATTTGGAGGACCGCGAGGCCGTCGGGCCTGTCCCAGAGCCCCAACCGCCGTCACCTGCGACTGAGCCGGCAGCCAAAGCCCCAGCAACCACGCCCGTGATACCGGGTCTGGAGGCCGGCGACGTGGAGGTGCCCCTCTCCAAGATGCGCCAGGCCATCGTACGCCATATGCGTCAGTCCAAGGATACGGCGGCACACGTCACGACGTTCTTCGAAGTGGACCTGAGCCGGGTGGCGGCCTTTCGGGCCGCCCACAAAGCCGGGTTCGCTGCCGAGGGCGTCCGGCTGACCTATACGCCCTTCTTTGTGGAGGCGATTGTGGCCGGGCTCAAAGCCTATCCCATGCTCAATGCCGTGCTGGATGGTGACAAGATGGTCTACCGGCGAGCAATAAATATCGGCATCGCCGTTGACTTGGGTGAAGAGGGACTGATCGTGCCCGTGATCAGGAACGCCGATGAGAAAAACCTGCGGGGTTTGGCTCGAGCGGTGGTTGACCTGGCCGAGCGTGGCCGGGCCCACACGCTGTCGCCTGACGATGTGCAGGGTGGAACCTTCAGTCTGACCAACCATGGCGTGCTGGGCAGCTTGGCCGGGACACCGATCATCCCCATGCCCCAAGTCGGTATCATGGGCGTCGGCGCGATTCAAAAGCGGCCAGTGGTCATCGAGCTCGAAGAGGGGGACGCCATCGCCATCCGGCCTATGGCCTACTTGAGCCTGAGTTTCGATCACCGGGCGATAGATGGGGCCACCGCAGATCGCTTCATGTCTACTGTGGTATCCTACCTGGAGACGTACGGCTGTGAGGAATAGGACTGTGGTCTCACCTATGATGCCTGCACGATGCCCTGCGACGTCAGTGGCTGGCTGGCCACCTGCCATCCAAGCCCGTTTCGAAGGAGGAGGCCGTGTCTGAGGACAAAACCTATGATGTGGTGATCATTGGCTCCGGCCCCGGGGGATACATCGCCGCGATCCGGGCTGGTCAGTTGGGCCTCACGACAGCCATCGTCGAAAAGGGAGAGTTGGGTGGGGTGTGCCTCAACGTGGGCTGCATCCCAGCCAAGACCCTGCTGCGCCACGCCGAGGTGCTGTCGCTGGTCAGGGAAGCCGGGACCTATGGCGTTACCACGGGCGAGATCTCCTTCGACCTGGACGCGACCATGGCCCGCAAGGAGCAGGTTGTGGACACGCTGCGACGGGGGGTCGAGGGCTTGTTACGCAAGAACCAGGTGGAGATCGTGCGCGGCCTGGGGCGCGTGGCCGAAGCGCCGATGCGCATCGAGGGACCCGTAGGCAGCGTGGATGCTCTAGGGGAAGTAGCAGTCACACCGTCCACCGGACCTGAAATCCGGCTTGCGACGCGCAACATTGTGCTGGCCACTGGCTCCGCGCCACGCCCGCTGCCGGGAGTGGCGTTTGATGAGGAGAGGATCCTGTCCACCACGGGAGCTCTGTCACTGCCTGAGGTGCCGCGGCGCCTGGGTGTGATCGGTGCCGGGCCGGGCGGCGTCGAGTTTGCCTATGCGTACCAAGTGTTTGGCGCCGAGCAGGTGGTGTTGGTTGAGGCCCTGCCCCGGGTCCTGCCCCGTGAGGACGCCGACATGAGTGATCTGGTGGCCAAGAGCTTGCTCCGACGCGGCATCCGCGTGGAACTCAGCGCCCGGGCGACAGAGATTGAGCATACGGATGATGGGGTGCGGTTCCAGTTGACGACGGCCGGCGGCGAGACAGAAGCGGTAACGGTCGACCGTCTCCTGGTCTCCATTGGTGTCCAACCGGTCACGGACGGGTTGGGCCTGGAAGCTGCAGGCGTTATGCGCGACCCGCGGGGGTACATTGTCGTGGATGAGACCCTGCGTACCAGCGCTCCCGGCGTGTGGGCCATCGGTGACGTGACCTCTTCGCCGCCCCTAGCCAATGTGGCTTCGGCCGAAGGGATTGCGGTCGTGGAACAGATCGCCGGGCTGGAGGTGGAGTCGGTCGACTATGACAAGATTCCCCGTGCGATCTACTGTCATCCCGAGGTCGGGGCGGTCGGCTTGACCGAAGAACAAGCCCGCCAGCAGGGCTATCAAGTGCGGGTTGGCAAATTTCCCTTTCGCAACAATGGCCGGGCGCTGCTCATGGGGCACACGGAGGGGCTGGCCAAAGTCGTGAGCGACGCGCGGTACGGCGAGATTCTGGGCATACACATATTTGGCATGGAGGCGACGACTCTGTTGGGCGAGGCCGGCGTCGCGTTGGACTTTGAGTATACGGATGAGGATCTAGGGCTGGCACCGCACGCACACCCGACGCTGGCCGAGATCCTTCAAGAGGCGGCGCTGGCCGCCACCGGGCAGGCCATCCATCGCTAAGGACGCAATAACCCATAATGCCGGACCAGATTACTTCTGGTCCGGCATCTTGTCCGTTAGGCAACGATGCGCTCCCACCATCTCAGGCCTTGGTCTCTTGAGCCATTCCCGGGCAGGGGGACGGCGGGCTATTCGCTTGGCGACCGGCCACGGCGGGGACCCCGGGCCAGCAATTCTTCCAGAGTGCAGCGGCCATAGACTACCTGGTGGATCTCCTCTAGGAAGAGCCAGCCATCTTCAGATCGCGGACGTCATCGCCAGCGCGCAGACTCAGCTCGCCAATACTACCGGGTGGGGTCGGGATCGATGGCGATGGGTCCTGCTCGCCTAGTGACAGCTGCGGATCGCCCTTGTTGCTCAATCAAAGACCTGGCGGTTGGCCACGAACCAGAAGAGGATGATCATCTGAATGCCTAGGCCGACGATCGTGCCCCCGATTGTAGCCAGGGACAGGCTCGAAAGGTTGCTCAGGCCGCCGCTTTGTTGCAGGGATAGGAAGGTCCGGACGGCCTGGTACAGGCCCAGGGCCAGCTGCAAGCCGGTCATCAGGATGACGGCAATGCGCGCCCAATTCTTGACATACCATAGGCCGACAGCGATGATCAGGTAGAGGATGGCGACCAGCAGGCTGGCGCCCATCGCGATCCACAGTGCTGACGTCAACGTCTGGATCAGGTCTGCGGACAGACCGGCTTGGCTGCCCAGAGCGCTATTGAGCAGACCGTCGCCCAAGCGCCATACGAGGGCCACGAGAACGGCGCCCAGCAAGCCCAGTAGGCCTCCGATGGCCAGCAGAACGGCGTATAGCGTGACACAGCCCGGGCGCCCGCCCGTAGCCGGACGGCCGCGAGGCTGCGGGACGCTTTCGCCGCTCTGGGTTCGCTGCTGGTAGGTAGCCAGCAGCTCACCGATCTTGCGTTGGGCCTCCAGGGCGACTGGCGAGCCTTCGGCGGCTAATTTGCTGGCGGCGTCGTACTCTGCAGCGGCCACGTCGAGGCGCTGCTGGGCCAAATAGGCATCGCCCAGCAGCAAATGCGCTTCGGCGTTCTCCGACTGGCGCCTGACCACTTGGCGCAGCCGCTTCACAGCCTCGTCGGTGGCGCCCTGTTCCAGATCAATGCGCGCCAGCTCGCACAGGATCTGCGGATCGCGCCGCGCCAGTTTCTCCGCTTGCTGGTACAGTTCGCGTGCTTGGTCAAACTCCTGCCGCTGGTAATGGAGCGCAGCCAGGTTGACATAGGCCATTGCATTCTTGGGATCGTGTTCGATGACCTGCTCGGAGGTGGCCATCGCTTTGTCGAGCAGACCTATCTCGGCGTAGAGCTGCGCTACCCGTTCCAGTACGTTGGCGTCGCTGTCGGCTTCAGCCGCGGCGCGGTCCAGCGCCTCCTCCACTCGCTCCAGCCGGCGATGCTCCAAGTAGTCCTCGGCCAGCGCCAGGTGATACGCGCCCCCTTGCCGGAAATCCCCCAACGGGTGGTCGCAGTGGCTGCAGGTCGCTGAGCCGATGTCGGCATATTCCCCGCAGGCCGGACAGGCGACAATGAGCGGCAGCCCGCAGTTGGGACATTCCGAGCTGGAGGACGGGACACCCGCTTCGCAGCGGGGGCAACGATCGGCCTCTTCTTCGGGCGCAGCAGCGCTCTGATCCAACCACTGGAGGCCCGATTGGGCGTGCTGGTTGGAGGGGTTGATGGCCAAGACGTTTTCCAAGCATAGGCGCTTGTCGTCGTCCGTCTCCACGACGGAGCTGAGCCACAGCCAGCCCTGCTCGCTCCGTTCATCGAGCTCGACGGCGCGCATCAGATGCTCTCGCGCTTCAGCCTTGCGACCGGCCTTGGCCGCGGCGATCCCCAGCTTCAGTTCTTCTCTGACTTTGTCTGATTGGGAAATGATGCGACCTCCGTTATCGTTGTAGGCGGTACTGCACTGGTAAACACTCGTATTCTATCACAATCGCACTCGATGCGCAAACCGGCCCGCGATCGCCTGGCAGTCGGCAGTCCTGGCACCCAGACTCTCGACCCGCCGGGTACGGCTGAGAACGCTACGTCCATCTTTCACGCCATCGCTCGACTGGATGGTGAGCCCGGATCCACTGGGACCCGCCAGATAACTCGCTAGCGGCAGGCCACAATCTGCCCTGCCCCATTAAGGCAGATGATCACTTCGTAGCCTATCTCATCCAGAACCATAGCTTGCACCCAATCGTCCGACTCGACATGCGTGGCAAAGGTGACGTACGTGGTCTCGCCCGGTTCGATCGCTGTGTTGTCATAATACCAAATGCAACTGGCCGGAACATCACCCTTGGCCGAATAGAATTCGGGACCCCAGCGATCGGGTATGTAGCGGTTGGACTGGTTGGTGACGACCAACTCGACGGTGAAGCGGCGGACGGGATCCTTGTCGTTGTAGGGGCCTTTGCAACCACCCGGATCGGTGGGCCGGCCCCATGGCTCGTAGATGGCTTTGTTGATGGACACTGTAAAAGGAGGTGGTGGTGGCGTGTCGGTTGGCCTCGGGGTGTCAGTGGGTTGGGCTCTGGGGGCCGGCCGGTTCGTGGGCGCGGGCGTATAGGTCGGATAGGGCGTGTAGGTTGGCGGGCTAGTGGGGATGGGGGTATAGGTCGGGTAGGGCGTGTAGGTTGGCGGGCTGGTGGGGATGGGCGTATAGGTCGGATAGGGCGTGTAGGTTGGCGCGCTGGTGGGGACGGGCGTGTAGGTCGGCGCGGAGGTATAAGTTGGGTAGGGCGTGTAGGTCGGTGCACTGGTGGATGTCGCCGTCGCCGTGGCGGTGTTGGTCGCGAGGGCAACCACAACCTCCTCCGCGGGCTGGCCGCGCAGTA
>JASFOV010000174.1:0-8699 GCA_050116355.1 Anaerolineae bacterium | reverse complement strand
AGGGGTCGAGGAGATTGACCGTCGTCGTCAGGCCCAGATTGGGCACCGATAGCGTATAGGTCAGCGGCCGCAGCGCCGAGGAAAAGACTGCTGGCGTGACCATCTTGGCAGCACCGCACAGGCTGGCCCGCAGACGTATGTCATTGTCGACCCACACATCATAATCGTCCGGTGTCAAGCCGGTTTCCTGGTGCGCCCAAGCCAGAATGGCACGCCCCGGAATCCCATGTCGCAGCGCATAGGGTTGGGCGTCGTCCCGTGCCGGATCAATGGTCACCTGCACCTCATCGGACCAGTGCCAGCCGTCGCAGCTGAGCCGGTAGTAGAGGTCGGCGCTGCCCTCGGGTCCCTGGGCATAAAAAACCACAAAGGCCCCATCCTCCAAAACCATGGGTCGCCCGTCGTGACTGTTGGTCGCCACTGATACCGGCTTAGGGGAACTGTCCCACTGGTATGGGTCGGTAGAGGTCCGGGCATAAAGCTCCAAATCCCCGTTGCCCGCATCGACCTGGTAGGTGACCAGGTACCGGGCGTCACTCTCCCGCTTGGCGACCCTGGGTAGCGCTTCAGGTGCCTGGACAATTTCTGTCTTGCTGGTGTCCCAGGTCACGCCACCATCCGTCGACTGGGCCAGATAGCCGCAAGCCGAGCCGCCCAGGCGATGGTAGGTCATGGTCAGTGTTCCCTCCTCGTCGCGGATAACGCTAGGGACTACCTCTCCGGGGTTGGTCCAGCCCAGGTCGATGGCTCCCTGGTCGAACCAGGCCAATCCGTCGGACGAGGTGGCGCGATGAATGCGGTATGGGTGAGGGCCATCCGCCTCCTCTTCGACGGCGTAGAACAGCGCGAATGACCCAGCCTCCAGCTGCATCAAGGCAGGATGCCGCTCGTCAAGGCTCGAGTTGATGATGGGCAGTGGTATGGTCCAGGTTTGCCCGCCGTCGGCGGAGGTGACCAAGTATAGGTCTCCCTGGTTCACAGCATCTTCCCGCTCAAAGACCACCAGCAGTTGGCCGCTGGGGCTCGCGCGGATGATAGCCGGCTGGGTATCCAGCTCGGCGCTATCGTCGACCGGATCACGGAAGGAAGGAGGCGCCGTCACAGTCATCATCGTAGCGACCGTCAATGCCGGCGTTGTCTCGCTGTTGGTTGCGATGGTCAAATCGGCTTGGTGCACGCCCTGTGACACACCACTTGCGTCAAACTTTGTGGTCAGGACACGACCGCCTTCCGCCGGCACCGTGCCCGTCATCGGCCAGGTACTTAGCCACAACGAGGCACTAGCTGGGACCGTCACAGTAAACGCCATGGAGGCATTGCCCTCATTGGCCAGCGTCAGAGTGTGTTGGGCCGTCGCCCCGACCAGCAGCTCGCTGGAAAGCGATTCGGGGCTGATCACCGGCACCATCGTCGGGCTCACGATTTCCATGAACGCCGTCACAGTCAACACGCGTGGCTCGCCGAGGCTGTCGCTGTCGACGCGGATATCGGCATTGTATAGATCCGGGTCCGAACCCGGCAGCGGTTTGTCCGAGGAATCAAAGCGAACATCGATCAGGGCCTCGGCACCCGGGGCCAGGGATCCAGCCGTAGGCGAGACGGTCAGCCAATTGACAATGCCCGCCGGCGACAAGCCAGGCCAGATCGTCAATTGATACGAAATCGATGCCGAGCCTTGATTGCCAATGGTGAACTCTCTCTTGGTCCGCTCGTCAGGTGGAAGCTGGACCCAAAGGGCAGCAGGATCGACGCTCAGCCCGTCCGATTGTCTGCCGCTCAATGGCGTTGTATCTAGCTGAGGGGGTACCGTGGGGCCAGCCTGCAGAGCAGCTACGGCAGCGACAAGCCACACAAGTAAAGTGAGAGTGATGAGCGCCAGCAACCATGGTCTATGTCGCATGACAACCTCCTTGCCGCGCCCACTGAGCAGCGACAGCGGCAGTAGAACCATCATACCAGACATGGCATTGCCCGTCAAACAAGTTCCGCCCTCCATTCATCCCCGATGTACGCGAAAATCACAGCAATCAGCTGTTTCCAAGTTGCCCAATTCCCCAAATGTTGGTAGAATGCAGGTACGACAGGCGACTCAAGGGTGAAACACTGGCGTTTCGCATACCCGCACCGGCTCACCCATATAAGACAAAGGCCAGCCAAGTCCTTACAAGGAGGTAAGACATGTACAAAAAGCTGTTCATCCCTGGTCCCACGCACGTCCGGGACAAGATTCTGCAAGCACAGACCGCGCCCATGATCGGTCACCGGGCCAAGGAATATTCGGATCTCCAAGCTGAGGTCACACCCAAGCTCCAGGAACTACTGTATACCCAGCAACGCGTCTATCTGTTCGCCTCATCCTCCAGCGGGGTTATGGAGGGATCGGTGCGCCAGGCATCCACCAAGCGCGTGCTCAACACCGTTTGCGGCGCCTTCTCCAAGCGCTGGCACCAGATGACGGTAGCCAACGGCGTGCCTTACGGCAAGCTGGAGGTACCCATGGGCCAGGCCATCACCCCTGAATTGGTAGACGAGGCCCTGTCTGAGGGCGAATATGACGCCATCACCGTATGCCACAACGAAACGTCCACCGGCGTAATGAATCCCATCCCCGAGATTGCCGAACTGATCCACGACAAGTATCCAGACGTCCTGATCCTGGTCGACGCCGTGAGCGGCATGGCCGGCTCCAAGATCGAGTTCGATGCCTGGGGCCTCGACGTCTGCTTGGCCGGCGTACAGAAGTGCTTTGCCCTGCCAGCCGGACTGACCGTCTGCGCTGTAAGCGATCGGGCGCGGGAGCGGGCCTTGCAGGTGCCCGCACGTGGCCATTACTTTGCCTACGACCAAATGGACAAAAAGTATGAGGCACACCAGACGCCGGCCACGCCGGCCATCAGCCTCATCCAAGCACTGAACGTACAGATGGACGACATCCTGGCTGAGGGGCTGGAAAACCGCTGGGCGCGCCACATCGAGATGGCCGAGATCGTCCGCGAATGGGCGCGCGAAAACTTTGCCATCTATGGCGATGAGCGGTACCTGTCCAACACAGTGACCAACATCGAGAACACACGGGGCATCAGTGTGGCTGGGCTGAACGCCGAACTCGCCAAACGCGGGGCGATGATCTCCAACGGCTATGGCGATCTGAAGGAGAAATGCTTCCGTATCGCCCACATGGGCGACCTACAGGTTGCGGACATCGAGTGGCTGCTGGGCCAGATCGACGACATCCTGGATCTGTAGCCTGGTTTCCCTGACTACCCAGGAATAGATAGAGCCCAGACATGGGACTCGATTGAGACCCGATGGCTGGGACGCACGAGTATTGAGGAGAGAACGGAGAATGAAAGTACTAATCTGTGATCCCGTCGCGTCAACCACGATCGAAGCTTTGGAGCAAGCCGGGATCGAGGTCGACAACCGGCCTGAAATCACCGCCGAGGAGCTGCTTCGTGACGTGGCTCAGTACGATGGTATGGTGGTCCGCAGCCGGACCAAGGTGCCCAAAGAGGTGATCGACGCGGCCACCAACCTCAAGATCATCGTCCGGGGCGGTGTCGGACTGGACAACATCGACGTCAAATATGCCCGGAGCCAGGGGGTCGAAGTGCGTAACACCCCCAAGGCCAGTTCCAACTCTGTCGCCGAGCTGGCGCTGGGCTATATGTTGGCCCTGGCCCGCCACATTCCCCAAGCCACGGCAAGCATGGTTGCCGGCCAGTGGCAGAAGAAACAACTCAAGGGCACCGAGATTGCGGGCAAAACCCTAGGCTTGATCGGATTTGGCAATATCGGCAGCTTGCTGGCCCAGAAGGCTGCGTCGCTGGGCATGGATGTCGTTTTCTACGACGTCATCACCCCCGCGGATCCGGGACCGGCCAAGCAGGTCAGCCTCGATGAGCTTCTGGACCGATCTGACTATATTTCGCTCCACGTGCCTTATCTGCCGGCGACAGCCAACTTGATCAACACCGAGACCATTGCCCGGATGAAGGATGGCGTCTACCTGATCAATTGTGCCCGCGGCGGCGTGGTAGATGAAGACGCCCTGTTCGACGCGCTCGAAAGCGGCAAGGGCGCTGGACGTCTTTGCCGACGAAAAGGTAGCCCCCGGCAACGCCAAGCTTTTTGGACTCCGGGACGCAAACGGTTTCAATCTGTGCATCGGCTCGCCCCACATTGGCGCCGGCACCGCCGAGGGCCAGACTCGCGTTGGAAGCGAAGTCGCGGATATTCTGATTGAGTTCCACCAGGAACACGGCTAAACATACGCACCACGGACCATAGCAGATCGGAGTTGAAATCGATGGCCAATATCGCACCCTTTCAGGGAGTCCGGTACAACCCCCACAAGATAGAGGATCTGAGCAAAGCCGTCAGCCAGCCCTACGACCGGGTTCGCTATGGCTTGCAGGATGACTACTATAACCTTCATCCCTACAATATCGTCCGTATCATCAAGGGCCGGGAAATGAGCGGCGACAACGCCAGCGACAATGTCTACAGCCGCGCCCGCGACTTTTACCATACTTGGCTGGATGCTGGGATCATGCTGCGCGACACCGCCCCGGCCCTGTACGTCTATCACCAAACGTTTGCACTGCCCGACGGCTCTGAGTTGACGCGCAAGGCCTTTGTTGCCGCCCTGGAACTGGTTGAGTTCACCGAAGGGATCGTCTTACCTCACGAGCGAACGCACTCGGGTCCGAAGGTGGACCGGCTCAACTTGTTACGCGCAACCGAGACCAACTTTGGCCAGATCTTTATGCTGTACCCGGATGCAGAGAACCGGATCAATGCCATCTTTGATGCGGCCATCGCCGGGCACACACCGGCCGCCGATGTGCGAGAGTACTTTGAAAAGGACGTCCGCCAGCAGCTCTGGGTGGTAAACGACCCGCAGGTACTCGCCCAGGTTGCCGCCGAGATGGCGCCCAAGCGCGGCTTGATCATCGCCGACGGACACCACCGCTACGAGACAGCATTGAACTATCGCGCCGAGATGCGGCAGCAACACCCCGGCGCACCGGACAATGCTGGTTTCAACTACCGCATGGTCACCCTGGTCAGCATGGATGACCCTGGCTTGACCATCTTGCCTACCCACCGCGAGATCTACGACTACACTGCCAAGACCACTACCCAGGTCCTGGAGGACGCGTCTGAGTACTTCGAAGTCAAGCCGCTGGCCGACCGCGCCGCGCTGGATGAAGCCCTAGCCGAAGCCACGCCCAGCGATCGCCGTATCGGCTTCTACGATGGCCGCTACTTTGTGCTGGGTCTCAAGTCTCCACAGACTATGGACGAGATCGCACCCGATCGCGTCAAGGAATGGCGCATGCTCGATGTGAGCATCCTGCACGAATTACTCATTGAACGCATTATGGGGTTCACCAAGGAGCGTGTGGAGGCCAAAGAGGGCATCGAGTACCACCGCGACCTGGATCTGGCACTAGCCCACGTGGACGAAGGCCAAGCTCAGTGTGTCTATATCCTGAACCCCACGCGTATGGCCGAGGTCAAAGCGTGCTCGGACAAGGACGCCAAGATGCCACAAAAGTCCACCGATTTCTACCCGAAGGTAATCACCGGCTTGGTTGCCATGGCAGTTGGGGCGGACGAGCGACTGTAAGACGAGCGGGGCGTGCCCGGGCGCCGGTCACAGCCGGCCCAAACCAGCAGAGTTCCCATCGATCCTTCCCGACGGAAGAGGGAGCCAAACCACAGGATCACCCAGGTGGAGCAGCACGACGCTGAGCGTGCTGCTCCATTTTGCCAACAGGGCCCGGCACAGCCGTGCCGACGCGGGACACAGGCCCTCGACTTGTTTCCACCCATACCGAAGCACAGGTTCCGCAGAGTGACTGCCAGCCGGGCCGCGCAGAGCCTGAGCCGGTAGGCGACAGCCGGGGACTCCCACAGCGATAGACAAAGGAGAGCAAATGGATTTTTGGCAAACCATCGATACCAGACACAGTGTACGCGCTTTCGATCCCGACGTAGACGTACCTTCCGATACAATAGCACGCCTGCTACAAGCGGCTATCCGGGCGCCGTCGGCCGGCAATCGCCAGCCATGGCATTTCTACGTCGTACGGGACCCGGACACCCGCCGCGGGTTGGCCGCGGCGGCATGGGGTCAGGATTTTGTGGCCCAAGCGCCGGTCGCTATCGTCGTTTGCGCCCTCCCGGAACAGTCGGCGGGCCGATACGGGCAGCGCGGGCGTGAGCTGTACTGCCTACAGGATACCGCCGCGGCCGCCGAGCATATTCTGCTGGCAGCGGTAGCCCTCGGGCTCGGAGGCTGCTGGGTGGGTGCCTTTGACGAGAACCAAGCAGCGCAGGTCCTGGGTTTGCCCCAGGAGCACCGGCCCATCGCGATCTTGCCCATCGGCAAGCCCGTGTCTCGATCCGACACACAAAGCTCACGGCAACCGCTGCAGCGGGTGGTAAGCTACGTCGAATAGTTGCACCCTGGCGCGAAAGCAGGTATAATCAAATATCAACAGAAGACTGGTGAGATTATGACCAACAAGCACGCATTCTTCAAAGGAAAATTCGTCGATATTGACCAGGCCCAGGTCAGCGTCATGACCCACGGCCTGAATTATGGTACTGGCTGCTTCGAGGGGATCCGCGCCTACTGGAATGAGGGTGAAGAGGAACTGTACCTCTTTCGTCTGGGCGAACACTACGAGCGCATGCACCGTTCCGCGCGCATCCTGCGCATCAATCTGCCACACACCGTGGCGGAGTTGAACGAGATTACGATCGAGCTCTTGCGCCGGGAAGGCTACCGGCACGATGCTTACATTCGTCCCCTGGCCTTCAAGGCGGACGAGATCATCGGGGTACGTCTGCACGATCTGACCGATGGGTTCGCGGTCTTCGCCGTACCCTTTGGCCGCTACATCGAAAAGGAGGAAGGTGCCCACGTGTGCATCTCATCCTGGCGGCGCGTAGACGACAACGCCGTGCCCGCCCGGGCCAAGATCACCGGCGCTTACATCAACTCCGCTCTGGCCAAGACGGACGCCATCCTGAACGGCTACGACGAGGCACTAGTACTGACCCAAGGCGGCCATATTTCGGAGGGCAGCGCCGAGAACTTTTTCATGGTCCGCAATGGCGCCTTGATCACGCCCCCCGTCAGCTCCGACATCTTGGAGGGGATCACCCGTGACACGGTCATTGAACTGGCCCGGGAAGAACTGGGCCTGTCGACCATCGAACGGGCTATCGACCGCAGCGAGATCTATACGTGCGAGGAGGCATTCCTATGCGGCACGGGCGTCCAAGTGGCCGCCATCACCCGCATTGAGCACCGGCCCGTGGGTGAGGGTCACATCGGCCCGGTGGTCACGCGGCTACGAGAGATCTACTTTGATGTCGTACGGGGCAAGAACCCCAAGTACCGGCACTGGTGCACGCCCGTGTACGGATCACAGGCACCAGGCACGTAACCCGGTGAAGGAGACGATTCGTTGACTTGGCGGGCCAAATTGTCGGTGGGAGCCCCCTTGGGCTTCTTCTTCATCACCCTGGTGTTGGTGATCGATGCTGTGCTCCTCAACGGCCTGCTGCGGGGAATCCGGAGCGAGCAGATCAATGTCCTTACGTTCCTCATGGGATTGGTACTCCTGCTTAGCATCCCCCTGATGCTGATCGTCGCCTACCAAAGTGTCAGCTGCTTGACCCTACGGTACCGGCTCGACCGGAACGGCATTGTTATCCGCTGGGCAGGGACGGAGAAGGTGATTCCCATCCGCAACATCCAGCGGATCGTACCCGGCAGCGAGATCAGTGGCAGTATAGTACGGCGGCAGGGATTGCGATGGCCTGGCCATGAACGGGGAACCGGCCGCCTGCCGGGCATTGGTCGAACCCGCTTCCTAGCCACCCAGCCACTACAAGAGCAATTGTTGCTGGTGACGCCTGGCCAGGCATTCGGCATTTCTCCCCGCGATCCGCAGGCATTCATCAAGGCCTACGAGGTCCGGCAGGAACTCGGCCCCAACCGCCTGCTTGCTCAGGAATCCCATCCCGTCCGCTGGCTGACCTGGCCACTGTGGGCCGACCAGACCGCCTGGCTCCTGCTAGGTGCGGCCATTGTAGTCAACTTGGGGCTGTTCGGCTACCTGTCTGCTCGCTTTCCGGGCCTCGATGTGCAACTTCCGCTACACTTCAACGCCGAGGGCATGGTCGATCGCATCGGAAACAAGACCGAGCTATTCGCCCTGCCGATCATCGGGCTGCTGATCCTGGGCGTGAATCTGGTCCTGGGTCTGATCCTATACCGGCGAGAGCGTGCTGGCTCCTATCTGCTGTGGGGCGCCGCGGCCGCGGTCCAGACCTTGTTCTGGCTCGCCACCTTCAGTATCCTGCCATGATCGAACAGCTGATCTTGGGCTTGGTACTTAGTTCGGGCATGGGTGCGCTGGGATACTGGCGACGGGCCCTGAGCGCCAGCGGCGTCGGTGGTGCCATCCTGATCGGGACGCTGATCTTTGGCCTGGGTGGCTGGCAATGGGGCGTGTTGCTCATCACCTTTTTCCTCTCGTCGAGTTGGCTGTCCCACTACCGGAAAGCGGACAAAGAGGAGGTCGCCGACAAGTTTGCCAAAGGCACCCGCCGCGATCTGGGACAGACCATTGCCAATGGCGGGCTGGGAGCCGTGCTGGCGGTGGCCTACGCCC
>JASFOV010000173.1:0-8724 GCA_050116355.1 Anaerolineae bacterium | reverse complement strand
AAACAGACTGCGACCGTGACTCATGGCTCTCGTTCCCCAATCACCGGCCATTTCATCGCTTGCGCCTGTTCCCAGAGCACCTCGTCCGGGTAGACGGCTATGGGATGTCCGATCTCGCTGAGAAGACCGATGTCGGTGCCACTGTCGGCGTACGCATAACTCCCCAACCAGTCCACCTGCAATCCCCGTTCCGACAAATAGGCGCGTACCCGGGCTGGCTTTCCACCCCCCTGACAGAGCGGTGGAATGATCCGTCCGGAAAAACGACCCTGCTGCAGCTCTAGGGGTGTGCCAATGGCGTGCTCTACCCCCAGATGGTGGGCGATGATCTTCAGCCATGGTGCAAAGGTGCCCGACACCAAAGCCACCCAGTGTCCTTGATCTTGATGGCTGCGGAGGCGACTCACCAGGTCCTGGCGCAGATTGGGCATGATGCGCTCCTCAGTGAGCCGGGTGAAAAGAGCCCGTCCTTCCTCCTCCTGCCAACCGCGCAGCAGCCAAGACATGGTCTCACCCCACAGGCGATAATACGTCACCTGGTCCACCCATCCGAGTTTATAGAGCGGTAGGGGCATCATGTTACGCACTACATAGGCCACCACCCAGCGCCGGTTCTGCTTCTCCTGCCAAAGATGGCCAGCGAGATCCTGCCAGACGTGACCCGTATAGAGCGTGCCGTCAAAGTCGAAAAGGGCGGCGATCATCTGCACCTCTCGCTCCTAACCAAAGCCCAGGCCGCGCTCTTTGAGGCTTACGAATCGCTGCCGACCAATGATCAAGTGATCGAGGACATCGACATCAAGCAGTTTTCCTGCCTCAACGATCTGCCGGGTGACCGCGACATCCTCAGGACTGGGTGTTGGATCGCCGGACGGGTGGTTGTGCAGGACAATCAGCGACGCACAGTTGGCCCGGATCGCCTCCCGGAACAATTCGCCGACCCGGATGAGACTGGTGTTCAGGGAACCAATATAGATCGTCGGCGTCTCTAGCACCCGGTTCTTTGTGTCCAAGAGCATCACACGCAAATGCTCCTGCTCCAACAGGCTCATCTCGGTCATGACCAGATTGGCGGCATCCGCTGGAGAGCGTACTTGCGGGCGCTCCTGGGGCGATTCGATCAACATCCGCCGCCCTAGCTCCAAGGCTGCCTTGATCTGGGCCACTTTGGCCGGGCCTATCCCCTTCTCCAGGGCCAACTCTGACGGGTTGATACGAACCATACCGGCTAGGCTGCCAACTGTTGCCAGCAGTCGCTGTGCCATCCGAACCGCATTCTCTTCCTTGGTACCGGTGCGCAGCACAATGGCCAGCAACTCGGCATTGGATAGCGCCCCGACTCCATAGTGCAACAGTCGTTCGCGGGGCCGCTCACTACTGGGTAGCTCCTTGATGGTGGGATTGTACGTGGTTTCAGTAGTCATCGGTCTGACTCCTTGTGCCGATGTGCTCCGTGCTATCCGCGCTTCATTGTACCCCATGGGCAAGGCCGTGTCAAAGTTCGTATGGTAGCGGAGGACCTCTCGTGCCGCCGGCAGCCGCTCGTGTGCCGGCTTGTTCTTTTTTGGATCCTGGTGTACAATAAGACAACTCTGATTTCGAAAGGATTGCTATGGAAGTGGATGTTCCTATCGAATCCGAGCAGCAAAGCAACCTGTGCCCCGAGTGCGGATCCGAAGAATCGGGCTTTTTTTGTCGATCCTGCGGCACTCTCTTGCACGGCGAAGACATGGTGCTATGTCCCCGCTGCCATAGCATCGTCCCCGACGGAGAATTCTGCAACCAGTGCGGTCAGGGTCTGAGCGGGTTGGCCCTGGAGCTGAAACAATTGTCCACGGCGGGCAAAGATTTCTGGGTCACCTCCGAGACGGCGCAGTCTCTCCGTGCACCCGAACCTGCCGAGACGTCGGCCCTGGACTCGATGGCGCTGGTTGACGCGAGTGAACTTCCGGACTGGGTACGGGATCTGAACACGTCCACGATGCCCACAGATGTCAAGGAACGAGTGTACCCCGCCCTCGAACCCATCCCCGAAGACGAGCCGGCCAAGAGCAACAATCTATTCATGATCTTGGTACTGGTCATGTTTGGCATTCTGGTGATCCTGGTCGTTCTGACATTGATTGCTGCCTTCAGTTCCGGGGCATGATGCTGAGTACTTTGTCTTTTTGATCGTCCGTACCCCGTTTCGCCGGGTCCATACCGACTTTCCCAGAGAGCAATACCGAGCAACAGCTCGACAGAAAAAGGTCAACGATGCCCGAACAATCCCTGCTTTTCACTCCAGTACAGATCGGGAACCTGGAGCTGAAGAACCGCCTGGTTCGCTCAGCGACGGCCGAGCTCCTCGCCACCGAGCCTGTCGGACGGGCAACCCCGGCCCTGGCCAAGCTCTATCGCCAGCTAGCACGCGGGGGGATCGGCCTGATCATCACCGGGCATGCCTACATCGCGCCCAGAGGAAAAGCCCATCCTGAAATGCTCGGCGTTCATTGCGATCAACTGCTCACCGGATTGCGTTCCCTGACCGAGGCGGTCCATGCCGAAGGGGGACGTATCGCTATGCAGATCAATCATGGGGGCCGCCAATGCGATCCAGCCTGTACCCCCGAAACGCTGGCGCCGTCAGCCGTCGCCTTGCCGGACAGGAAACCACCCCACGAAATGACACATGACCACATCTTGGCCACCGTGACCGCGTACGGACGCGCGGCCCGGCGCGCCCAAGACGCTGGGTACGATGCTGTGCAGATCCATGCCGCACACGGCTACCTGATCAGCCAGTTTCTATCCCCACACACCAACCAGCGCACCGATGCTTGGGGCGGTGATTTTGAGCACCGCCTACGGTTTCTGGCGGTGATCTGCGAGGAGGTCCGGGGCCAGGTGGGTCCCGACTATCCAGTATGTATCAAACTGGGCATGATGGACAACTTGGATCAGGTCCCCGACGGGTTGACTCCCAAAGAGGGAGCACTCATCGTGGCCCGGCTGTCCGACTTGGGCGTTAATGGCGTCGAGATCAGCGGCGGCTACGGCGGTGGATCCGATTTCAATACCCGGGCAGCGGTGGGCTCGAAGGAAGTGGAAGGGTATTTTCGTCCTTTGGCCCGGCGCGCCAAGGCGGCCACCAAGCTACCGGTGTTCCTGGTCGGAGGGCTGCGTAGTCGCTCCGTCATGGAAGATGTTCTGGAGTCGGGCGATGCCGACCTTGTCTCAATGTGTCGGCCGCTTATACGCGAGCCCGATCTGCCCCATCGCCTGCAAACCGGCGAAACTCTGGCATCGGCTTGCATCTCCGGTTCGCGCTGCTGGCCCAAACAGCTAGGCCAAGGCATCCAATGCAAGTGTGAGACCTGAGGCAAGTCTGGCACTGGGTATCCCCTCCACGGCAGTGGTCTGAGATCACACAAAGGATCCACCATTCTGCAAGCAGTGGCGCTCTACGAATTTCAACAAATTGACAACGGGTAGGAATGGCGGTATAATACCTCTCGGTTGGGCCCCCGTGGCGGAACTGGCATACGCGGCAGGTTGAGGACCTGTGCCCGCAAGGGCGTGGAGGTTCAAATCCTCTCGGGGGCACCATCACATAGAGGCCCAGGATTGAATCCTGGGCCTCTATCATTTCCAGGCCTATTCTACCGGAGGTGGATAGGGCTCCTTTTTGGCATAAGCCACGCGACTGCGCGCTGCATGATTCATGATGAGAAACACCAACGACGTGGTCATCACGGAAGCGGGAATGATCAGGAAGATGCTTACCCCAACAAATAGTAGGAGACTCAGAAAGAGCACAATCGTGAAGCCGGGGGTAACAACCACCATGATCAGCGCATTGCGCAATGCACTCAGGATCTTTTCATTCTCCAGTTCAAGGATCATGGGAAACCAAAAGATCTGGGTTAGAAGCCAATACAAACCGACTGTTACCCACACAGTGAGGACAATGAACGCCAGGCCACCTTCCAACATCACAGAATAGAACTGCAGATTGGCAACGAACAGGACAAGGACAGCCACATTGATGGCCATGACGATCAAACCTTTGGCCCAATAGCGACGCACTCCGAGTACAAAAGTACCCCAGTTCGCAATCTTGTCCCGGGATATCTGATTGGTCACAAAACACAGTGCGGCTGTGACAATGGGCAATGGCAGGGCAAGCACCAGGCAGAGGATCAATATCACGATCAGATCGACGCTGGGGAGCAAAAACAGCGGAACCAGTGGCAAAGCCACCGCCAGTGTCCAAACGATATTCAACATCACCAGCAAGACAAACTCTTCCCAGAAGTGCTGTAGGCTGAGTCTTATCACCTGCAGTGCATCGAGCATCACACCCTCCACCTGCTGCCAGCCAAAAACCAAGAATCTACCCGACTATAACACACTCCCCAGGGCTTGTCAACGAACTTGCCCGGGCAATCGCCCGGCAGGCCCTGCTGCACACTCAAAGCCGGTCGCACGGCCATGAGGCCGCAGCCCCAAGTCCGGCTAGAGACCAGAATCACGGCAAGATTCCAAACCGATTGACAACCCCTTTGAGCCGTGCTATACTGCGACCCAATCACAAAGAGGAGGATGTCCATGCGGTTTTCCAGATTACTCGGCAAGACCTTGCGCCACCCACCGTCTGATGCCCATCTGCCCAGCCATCAGTTGCTTGTCCGCGCCGGCTACGTACGAGCCCAGGATGTCGGACGTTTTGCTTACCTGCCGCTGGGCCGCCGTACCTTGGCCCGAGTGGAGCACGTGCTCCAGACCGAGATGGCACAACTGGGCGCCCAAGAGATGCAGCTGTCGATGACAGATGACACGCAGGTGACGACGGAGGTGGTACGCTTGGTGGGCCGTGAGATCGACTCGTACCGGCAGCTTCCCATCCTCCTGTTTCAGATCACTTCCCAGGCGGCCCCGACAGCTGGCGTCCGCCTTGGGCTCTTTGGCGCCCGCGAGCGACCGTTCTTCCACATCCACGGTTTGTCGAAAGCCGATCTGTCTGTGGTACCCACTGTCGAATCCGCCATCGAAAACCTGTTCTCGGCATGTGCGCTGGAGACGGTCTGGGCCGACGCAGGCGATGAGGGTCGCCGTGCATACCTGCTCCATTCCGCCGGCGACGCCGAGTTGGCACGCTGCCCCGCATGTGGCTACACGGCCGAGCGTGCTTGGGCCCAGACTCGCTGGCCCGAAGCACCAGCGGAACCGGAACTGCCTACAGAGCAAATTGCGACGCCGGACTGCGATACGATCGCCAGCCTGGCCGAGTTCTTGAATATTCCAGCCTCAAAGACACTCAAGATGGTATTCTACTCTGTGCTGGGCAAGGTCACTTGCCTTGTACTCCGCGGCGACCGCGCCGTAGACGAAGGCAAACTGGCCAGGTTGCTGGGCACCCGCTCGTACTATGCCAGTCTGGAAGATGAGCTGGCCGCGATCGGCGCCGTGGGCGGCTACGCCTCACCCATTGGCCTCGACCAGAGCAAAGTCCGCGTGGTGGCAGATCCTTCCGCGCGCTCGGGCAAGAATTTCGTCAGCGGGGCGAACCAGCCGGACTATCATATCCAGAATGTGAACATCCCCCGAGACTTCGCACCCAGAAGCTGGGTGGATCTGGCTTTGATCGAAGCCGGCGACCCCTGCCCCGAGTGCACGGTTGGATTGGACATCGAGCCCGCCTTCGGCCTTGTGCACCAAACACCTTACGCACCGTGCCAACCAGAGGCTGAATATCAGGATGAGCAAGGACAAGACCAAGCTTTGTGGATGGCAAACTGGGACATTGATCTGGGCCGACTGATGGCGGCCATCGTCGAGCAACATCACGACGATTATGGCCCTATCTGGCCAAGCGCATGCACGCCCTTTGACATCCACCTCGTCGCTCTCGACTTGCGCAAGGAAGCCGTGGCCGAGCATGCCGAGGCCCTGTATCAACAGCTTGTGGAGCAGGGGTTCTCGGTGCTATATGACGACCGGGATGGTAGTGCGGGTGTCAAGTTCAATGACGCCGATCTGGTCGGTATCCCCCTTCGATTGACCATTAGCAAGCGCTCCGTCAAAGAGGGCGTTGTTGAGGCAAAGTGGCGCAACAGTCGCGATCGCATCAAGCTTGATGACGAAGGGTTAATGGAACTACTGTCCCACACCGGCAGCGCACCGGCATGAGCCGTTCGACGTTCGAGCAGATCCACAAAGTAGTACGTTGCATTCCTCGGGGCAAGGTGGCCACCTATGGTCAGATCGCTCGTCTGATCGGAATGCCCCGTGGAGCACGAACAGTCGGCTGGGCCTTACGCGCCACACCGGACAGAATGGACTTGCCGTGGCAACGGGTCGTCAACAGCCAGGGAGCCATCAGCTTGAGCCCCGGCAGCCCGGGTGCCGTTCTCCAGCGGACCTTGCTGGAAGAAGAGGATGTGGTCTTTGACGCGCAGGATCGCATTGACTTAACACGCTTTGGCTGGGCAGGGCTCGATCCCGTGGAACTCCAACAGCTTTTCGACAACACTACCGCTTTCTGAGGGCCAAGCTCCACTTTCCCGGTTTGCCAACGGTCTGCAAATCAGTTACAATAATCGTCAGCCAATTGTGGGAGAAAGGAGCCCATCCCATGTCCACTGCTTCGCGCGATGAACGCACGTACCGTCGTATCGTCAACGCCTGGTGCATGTACGACTGGGCCAACTCGGCCTTCGCCACGACCATACTGGCTGCTGTGCTACCCATCTACTACAGCCAGGTAGCAGGCGCCACACTGCCCAGCGAAGCACGGGCGACCGCATACTGGAGCGTGGGCCTGAGCCTGAGTCTCCTGATCGTCGCTGTCCTGTCGCCCATTCTGGGTACCGTTTCCGACGTCATGCGGGGCAAGAAGCGGTTCCTGACCCTCTTTGCCGGGATGGGGATCATCGCCACAGCCATGTTGGTGCTCGTTAGCACCGGCGATTGGCTGCTGGCTTCGATCCTGTTTGTGCTGGGCCGGATCGGGTTCACCGCAGCCAATGTCTTTTACGATGCCCTCTTGCCTCACGTAGCCAGAGAAAAAGATCAGGACCGGGTCTCGACGCGCGGGTATGCCCTCGGTTACCTTGGTGGGGGCTTGCTGCTGGCCATCAACGTGGTCATGATCCAATTGCTGCCCGGCACTTGGGGACCCCGCCTCTCCTTTTTGAGCGTCGCCATCTGGTGGGCAGTTTTCTCCATCCCCGTTCTGACCCGAGTGCCGGAACCACCTGCAGCGACAGCAAAGCTGGACTCGGGAGAGAACGTGATCTCGGTCAGTTTTAGGCGGCTGTGGACAACATTCAAGGACATCCGTCACTACCGAGAGCTCTTCAAGTATCTCATCGCCTTCTTCATCTACAATGATGGCATCGGCACCATCATAGGTGTAGCGGCCATCTACGGTGCGGAGCTGGGCTTTGGCAGCGTGGAACTGATCCTGGCCCTGTTGCTGGTGCAGTTCGTAGGCATTCCCTTTAGTTTGATCTTTGGCCGGCTACCCAGCCCTACCGAGAAGCGACGCCCCTTCTTCCTGGCTTTTGTTGCGTTCAATCTGGTGGCTTTGCCAGTGGTGGGTATTGCGGGCGCCAATCTCCTGCCGGGCGAGACTTCGGGCGCCCCCTTGCCGCCTTACGAGGCAACCGGCACAGCGGTCGGCGAGGGCGTCTACCAGGCGGACGAGGCAGCCATACGCTACACAGGCGCCTGGCAACAGAACCTCGTGTCCGTCGATGAATTGGGCACCGACACAGGCGAGATCTATGCGACTGCCTCCGAGCCGGGCGCGCGCTATGATTTGGTCTTTAATGGACAAGAAGTCAAAGTGACCTATAGCACCGGGCCCAACCATGGCATCTGGGCGATCGAGATGGATGGTCAGCCGCTACGCGACCCGGATGACGGCGGCCCGCTTACCATCGACGCCTACAACACCACCGTGCGCTATGGGGTCAGCAGCAGCTTCCAGGCTGAGGAACCAGGAGAACACATCCTGAGCTTGATCAACACCGGTGACCGCCATCCCGAGGCCACGGATACCGTCATCAGCATAGCCCGCGCTGAGATCCTGCCCCCCGCCCGCCGGAGCAGCCTACCACTCATCATTGGCATCATCATCGTCCTGGAGCTGCTCGGCGCTGCCTTTGCCTGGTTGCTGGGCCGCCCGCTGTTTTCCCGGCTTGCCGATTCGCTCGACACCCGTCGCACCATCATTCTCGCGCTTACGGTCTATGCCGTAATCGCCGTCTGGGGGTTCTTTCTCAACTCGGTCATCGAGTTCTGGTTTCTGGCTTGGATGGTCGCCATCGTGCAGGGCGGTAGCCAAGCGCTCAGTCGCAGCCTGTACGCCAGCATGTCGCCAGCAGCCAAGAGCGGCGAATTCTTTGGCCTCTATGGAGTCATGGAAAAGTTCTCGGCCATCATCGGGCCTTTGCTGTTTGCCGCCGCGGCCGCAGCTTTTGATAGCAGCCGGCCCGCAGTCTTGAGCCTAATCGCCCTGTTCCTCATCGGCATCTTTTTGCTGACGCGCGTCAATATTGCGGAAGGGCGCCGAGTTGCCAAAGCAGAGGACGCGCGGCTTGGCCTGGGATAGGGTACGAACGCCCACCCGGATCTGACGCCCCGGACCCCTGGAGGTCCGGGGCTCTTTCTTTCCCTTTTGCCAGGAGGATTGAGCAAGTCCCGGATCATCTTCGGGACTTGACATCCATGACGCAC
>JASFOV010000172.1:0-8728 GCA_050116355.1 Anaerolineae bacterium | reverse complement strand
AGAACCTCCAAGACGACAATATCGTCGGCTGTGGCTCGTTGGGCAGCCAGCCGGGCGCACAGACCCTCCAGCGCCAGACGCATTTCGCTGATCTGTTCCAAATCGGGCACATTGACATCGGCAACGTACCAGCCGTGGCGAGGGGGTATGACCACCAGATTCTCATGGGCCAGGAGCTTCAGCGCTTCACGAACCGGCACCAGGCCCATCTCCAGCTCTTCGGCCAGCTTCTGCTCGTTGATGGCCGATCCCGGCGGTAGTTCCAGGGTGGTGATCCGTTCCCGGATGACCTCATAAGCGCGTTTGGTATCCACTCGCTCCATTTGCATCTGTTCGCTCTCGCCTCCTTTATTTTGTCAGGCGCGGGTTGCCAACGGCCTTGGCCCGGATACGGTAGGTATCCAACCCATCGGTCAACTCCTCGATGGTGACCTGGGGGTTATCGGCCCCGGACCGGATGGCGCCTCCCAGGGCACGCTCTTGGCTCAGAGCGCGGGCATGGCCCAGCGCTTCATCCAGTTCCTCGAATTCATAGCGTTCATCGTGGGCCTGCACAAAATAGCCAAAGACCTCCAGTCCATCGCGGGACAGTCGTGGGTAGATGAGCAATTCCTCTTCGACCATCACGCTGCCGGCAATAGCGCCTACCGCATTGGCTACCTGGAAATGCTCGGGCAAAATCAGTTCGGTCTGCAACGCTTCGGCCACTTCAGGCAAAAAGATGCCAGCCGGGGCGCCGATACCGATAATGGGTTGCCGCAGGCGGATGCCCGTCTCCAGGTAGGGATGTGCTTTGTACAGACTATTGTAGAAGAACCAGCGCCCAAAGTCCTGATCGCTGCCTTCCAGTGACCGCTGCCGGTCGCCCAATTGCAGCGGGCGCTCGCAGAGAAAGGTGACAACCGCGTGGACGATCATCTCGCTCATCTGTGTCCACACCTGTTGGCAAAGTTCCTCCGGATCCTTGAATTGGAACTGGCAGAACACTTTCCAGGCGTGGGCTGAGGCTTGTGCATCCCAGACATCATACTGGCCCTCAACGTGCATGAGATCGGTCGACGTAAGGCCTGCCTTACCAATGATCTCTTGCCGCAGCAGGTCGCCGATCCCCACTTGAGCCACATGCAACACCTTGAGGTGCTTGATGATCTCGGGAACAGGCTTCGGCCCACCGCGCAAGAACTCGACCAAATCCCGTTCCCGTTGCCCTTTCACCAGGCTGTCCGGGGGCTCGCGCAACAGATACCAGTATTCTAGCCAATCAGGTGTGGCTTGCGCCCAGGTGCGCAGGGAAAGGGCCTTCAGCTGCTTGGCCACGCGTGGATGCTTCCAGGCCAGGTAGGCGAGGGGGGCCACTCGCTCGGGGCCTACCACAACATTTTTTTCAGGTCCCCACGTGATGTGGCTGTCGCCCCCGAGAGCAATGGACAGCAAATTGGCCGCCTTGACGGACGTCTTGTAGTCGCTGACAGTCGCTCCCTCCTCGCTGACGGTGACCTGCCCCGATTCAATCACGGCGATGTCGGTCGTCGTACCGCCGACATCTAGCACAAGGGCATCGTCCAGCCGGGAGAGAAATCGACCGCCAATCGCGCTCGCCGCCGGACCGGAATGGATCGTCTCGACCGGCGTGCGGGCCGCGAACTCATCGCTCATCAAGGTGCCATCCCCCCGCACCACCATCAGCGGCGCATCGATTTCACGCCGTTCCATGGCCCGCCGTACGGCAATGATGAAATCTTGTAGCACGGCTAGTAACGACGCATTGAGGGCTGCCGTTGTTGCCCTCTCCACCGAGCCCAGCTTGGTGGAGAGTTGGTGCCCCAAAACGATGGGCAGATCGCAGACGCTGGAGATGGCCCGGTAGGCGCGCATTTCATGCTCTGGATTGAGCGGGCTGAAATAGCTGGAAACGGCGATGGCGTCGACCTTGTCCTTCAGTCGATTGACCGTGCCCAAGATGGCTGTCAGATCAAGCTCTTGCTTTTCCCGGCCGTAGAGATCGTGCCCGCCGCCAAAAAAGTGGTAATGGGGCGTGGCAAAGCGCTCCTCCATTTTAAAGGTGCGGACCAAGTCGCGGTCATAGCCGATGAGCAGCAAGGCAACTCGTTTGCCCTTGCCCTCCGCAATGGCATTCGTGGCCAACGTGGTCGAGATCGAGACCATCTTGATCTGCGAAGGATCCTCGATGCGAATGCCTTCGATGACGTTCTCGATGCCTATGGAAAAATCTCGTTTCGTCGTCAGACTCTTGTGCGAAGCCAGCACCCTGCGCGAGTGGTATTCCAGTAGTACCCCATCGGTATAGGTGCCGCCGGTGTCGATTCCCAGCACCAGAGCCGATTCTGCGCTAGCACCCAAAAAGCCACCTCAAATCTGTTTGCAAACGTTCGTGTACTCCTGGCCGTCCTATTGGAGCCAAGATGAGGTCTCCTGACCAAGTCGCCTTTGTCCCAATCAGGAGACCCCAAGACAATCTTCCAGATCCGGCCCATCCCCGAGAAGATCTGGCGACCCGCTCGGGGACAAGACCGCTGAAGCTTGGACCATCTGTTGGAGGCTGTGCCCGATCCGCGGATCGAGCACAGCCTATCAGTGTCAAGCGCCGTTTGACGTCAGCTTTGACCGCAATCGCGATAGCGCACGGTCCAAGCGTTAGCCAAACAGGTCAAAGTCCAGTTCCTCGTCCTTGTGCCGTTCGTCGGCCATCTCGCATATGCGCTTCAGCTCATTGAACATCTTTTCGTCCATGAGCGGCTCAGTTTCCGTCTCCAGAACCTCGATCACCCGGTCATGCACGCGATCGCGATAGGTCTTGCTGCCAGACTCGGTCCAGTTCTCCCAGTTCGTGCGGTCGGTAAGGGTGGGTCGCCAGATCTCGGTCTTGAAGCGGGTGTAGGTGTGGTCATGCTCCAGGTAGTGGCCGCCCGGCCCGACGTCGTTCATGACATCCAGCGCTCGCGTTTCATCGGTCACCGGAACACCGCGCAAGATACGCTTCACACGGTCGATGATTTCGTTCGAAGCGACCATCATCTCCATCGAACTGGTCAACCCCTGCTCCAGATAACCCACGTCGTGGATCATGTTACCGCCGATGAGCGCTGCCGTAGAGATATTGATGCTGGCTTCCATGGCCGCTTGTTCATCGAACATCTTGGCATCGGAGCAGCCGGCCGTCTCATACTCGGGCACGCCCAACCACTTGGTGATGTCGGTGTAGGCCGCGCTGAGCAAAGCCATCTCGGGTGAGCCGTAGCAGTAGACGGTCGTCCGCATGTCCATATTGGACATCAGGCCGCCGATGATGAGTGGCGCACCAGGCTTGCGCACCTGGCTCAGGAAGATGCCGAACAAGCTCTCGGTAAGGGCTTGGACGGCCGTGCCTGCCAGGGTGCACGGCGAGGTAGCGCCGGCCAGCGGACAGGGCGTGTAGACGAAGGGAATCTCGTTGTCGGAGGCAAAGATCAGCTTCTGCACAACCTCCTCAGAGTGGCTCAGAGGCGATACGGGCTCGATGTACAGAGAAAAGATGGGACCTTTGCGCCACTCTTCCTTGCCGCCCACGCGGATATAGGCCATCTCCAACTGGTCCTTCAGGCCGTCGATATCCACTGCCGTGATGTTGATCGGTTTGTTGGTGCCTTCGAGCATGGCCAGGTACTGCCAGCGATCGTAGGTGCCCACCTGTACGTCCTGGACGATGCCCAAAGACATGTGAAAGTCAATGTTGGGCATCGACTGCGCCAGCTTGGCGAAATTCTTGACATCCTTGTAGGTGGCGCGTCGCCGATCACCGGTATAGGGGTCAATGGTAAAGGGCGTGTCAGAACCGGCACCAAAGTAGAGCGAGTCTTTGTACAGCTCCATCTTGTGCTTGCGATCCGGGCCAACGACCACAACCTTGCGCGGCACAGTTGCCAAGGCTTTGTCGATCAGCCAGGGCGGGATTTTGACCAGACTGCTATCTTCTTGTGTATCCTCTACGATCGCACCACCGTCGTAGGCGACCTGGACACCCTCTTTGTCATAGACGCGAACGCCGGTCTCGTACAAGACGGTCAAGGCCGAAAAGTAGATGGCCTCGATCTCATCTTCGGTGAGCACCTGAAAGGTGGGTGTGGCGTTCACAGTGTAGTTCGTTTTCCGTACTTGCATGTTCTTATTCTCCTGTCTTATGCTAGGGCCAAGGGTTGCGGTTAAGGACTGGTGACTGGCGTATCAGCCCTCAACGCTGCCCCTCAGCGATCAGCGCATAAACTGGTCCTGGCGGATTTCGCCACCGGGTGGAATGACCAAAAAGTCTCCATCGGCCTGATCCAGCGCCACAGCAACTTCAACCAGCCGCCGCACGTACGCATCAGAACCGAGTACCTCCTCGTACCGCATCCCCCACCGCTCACAGAAGCGCGCAACCTCTTGCGCTTGCGGGCGATACGCTTCTAGGTCGGCCGGATCATGGGCCACCAGCACCAACCGCTCGTAGTGCTGATACTGCTGATCCATGAGCCACATAGCCTCCTTGGAACCGTATTTGGGTAGGTATTCCTTGTACTCTTTGAGCGGGTGGCTGCCTGATTCCAGCCAGCCCTTGCTCAGATAGTAGGTACCCGGCGTTGCCTGGAATTCGCGCATGTAGGTCCGGTACGAGCCAAGCAACAAGGCGATGCAGTCATCGACGCGCGGTACGAGCAGGGTATGCTTGCCCGCCTTGAGCCCTTTGAGACCATTGCCACACAGGCCGTAGCCCAACACAACCAGACTGGGTTCCTCGATCGCGTCGAGATGCTCCTGCAGCGTCCCGGTCATCTGGGACGGCACACGGTGCAGCCCATAGTCCATGAACGTGACCTCTGCGGCAAGTCCTTCAGGCAACAGGCGCACGAGCAGATCCTGTAACACCTGGCACGAGATGACCACGGTGCGAACTGGCCCAGGTCGGGCGCTTTCCGGTGACGACATATCTGCCTCAGGATCTAGTGGCTACGCCGCGCCCACGAATTTCTTGGCCAGATCGGAGCCAGCCGGTCCGTTGGATCCATAGCCATCGGCGCCGATCCGCTCGGCAAAGGCCGCATCTACCGGCGCACCGCCGACCATAATCTTGACCTGGTCACGCAGACCCGCCTCTTCGATGGCCTTGATCGTTTGGGCCATGGCGCGCATCGTCGTCGTCAACAACGCCGACATTCCCACGACATTCGGTTGCTCTTTCTTGATGGCTTCGATAAACTTTTCGGGGTCAACGTTGAAGCCTATGTCAATAACTTCAAACCCGGCGCCTTCGCACATCATGCCCACCAGGTTCTTGCCAATATCGTGCAGGTCACCCTTGACGGTGCCCATCACGATCTTGCCAATCAATTTCGCCCCACTAGCCACCAACTCCGGGCGCAGCACCTGCAGGCTGGCCTGCATCGCATCGGCGGACATCAGGACCTCGGGCACAAACATGTCACCGGCCTTGAAACGCACACCGACCTCGTTCATGCCCACCACCAAGCCGTTGTCCAGGATATCCTTGGGTACCAGACCCTGTTTCAAGCCCCGCTCGACCAGCTTGGGCGCCTTGTCCGCATCACCCTCCAGGATAGCGGTTGATAATCGTTCATACACTCTACTCATGATCTCGCTCCTATTCCTCCTTGACCCGTTCTTCGGCTTCGGCCAAGACTTTTTCGATCACCTGTTCCGTCTCCGGTTTGATGGGCGTTGGCTGATGCGTGGCCAAAATGTCGCGCACGCGGGCAATGGTCCGGTCCTTCATCGTCGTTTTGCCCATCATTTCCCATTCCTCATAGTTGCGCCGATCGCACAGGTTGGGATACCAGAACTCGTTCTTGTAGTAACGGCGGGTGTGATCCTCGCGCAGATAGTGGCCGTTGGGGCCCACGTTGTCGATCGCTTGCACCGCCAGCGTATCCTCATTGACCTCGATACCGCGAGTGATGCGGCGCGAGTAGCCAATGGCCTCATCCATAGCCGCCAGTTGGAAGACCGAGCCCGTCATGGCACTCTCGGTGTAGCCCACATCGTGGGTCAGATCGCCGCCAGTCAGCGCCGAGAAAAAGACGGACATGGAACCTTCGATGATCGCCTGTTCGTCAAAGGTCTTGGAGTCCGTGCAGCCACCAGTCTGCCATAGCGGTAGACCGGCAAAGTGGGCCAACTCGGTGACGGTTGCCATCATGAGCGGCAGCTCCGGCGCGCCGTAGGCCAGGATCATCGAACTCATATCCATGACCGAATAGACGCCGCCCATAAAGAAGGGCAGGCCCGGTTGTATGGCCTGGGCCAAGGTCAAACCCATCCACGATTCAGCCGCGCCTTGGGTCACAATCCCGGCGACCGTCACCGGCGCCGTACCGCCGGCAATGGGGCATGGGGTAAAGATGAGCGGCACACGATGTCGCGCGGCAAAGATCAGCTTGTCCACCGCCTCGAAGGTGCTGGTCAGGGGCGAGAGTGGCTCGCAGTAGTGGACATAGTTGGGGCGTTTCTCGAACGCATCTTGACCGCCTGCTTCGGCGATGGCGATCTCGTGGATGCCTGCCGAGTCGAAGCGGTCATACGACCAGGCCACGATCGGCTTGCTGGTGTTGGGGAACATGCCGGCAAACTCGTACAAGGCGCCCAACTCGTGATGCACGTCGTTGACTGTGCCCAACGACTCGACAAAGTCGATGTTGGGCAGGGCATCGCAAACGGTGGCCACAGAAGGCACGTCCGACTTGACGTACGGCCGGCGCTCCAGCGTCTCTACGTCGATAAAGTTAGGGCACGTGGGGCCCGGGCCAAAGTGCGCCCGCCCGGGGCTGATATGGATATTGTGCTTAGGATTGCCATCTCGGGCCCAGAGCGTAAAGCTGCGAGGCGCCTTGGCCAGGGCATCCTTGACCAGATACGAAGGCAAGCGCACCCGCAGGCCATCCACCCACGCGCCAGCTTCCTTGAGAATGTCCCGTGCTTCGTCATGGTACACGTCGAGACCCGTGTACTCTAGTAGATGGAGTACGCCATCGAATAGCTCCTGCAGTTGGTCTGGTGAGAGCAACTCGAAACGCACACCCGAATTGACTCGATAGTTCGTCCTCATTGAGAGGTCCTCCTTTACTGAAATTCACTGTCCGCGCCGGACTCAAGGGCGACAAGCCTCCTCGCCAGACACGGTACAGCCCAAAAGAGCTTTAGCCTTTGCCCACAAACTTTTTCGCCAGATCGGCGGCGGAGGCGGCATTCGACGCGTAGCCATCAGCCCCGATCTGATCGGAAAAGGCCTGGGTCACCGGTGCACCGCCAATCATGATCTTGACTTTATCGCGGACACCCGCCTCTTCGAGCACCTTGATGGTGTTCTCCATGGCTCGCATGGTGGTCGTCAACAAAGCCGACATGCCCACGACATCGGGCTCGTACTCTTTGACCGCCTCGACAAAGGTCTCTGGCGCCACGTCCTTGCCGATGTCCTCGACTTCAAAGCCGGCGCCCTCACACATCATCCCTACTAGGTTCTTGCCAATGTCATGCAGGTCGCCCTTGACGGTGCCCAGCAATACCTTGCCCATCATCGGGGCGCCACTCTCTGCCAGCAGCGGCTTGAGAATGTTCATCGAACCCTGCATTGTCTTGGCCGAACGCAGTACCTCGGGCACAAACATGTTGCCCGCTCTGAACTCGACGCCGACATAGTCCATGCCGGGCATCAGCCCTTTGTTGAGGATGTCTTCGGCACTCAGATCTTCGTCCAACGCATCCTCGGTCAGATCCTCAATCTCGTCCAAGTCACCTTCGATCACAGCCGTGGAGATCTGTTCAAGAATCTCGCTCATGGTACAGTTCCCTCCTTATTTCGATCCACTTGATTTGCTGGAATGACTCCAATTCGCTCCTCCAATACGTCACATACACTCCCTCCTCGTGATTTTGATTACGGCACCCATCCTCCTACGCGGCGCATGGTACCACAGCTGCCCGGCGTTTGTTGGCAGATCGGGCAAGCCTCCGGTGCTGGCCACACCGTCCCGAGGATCTGGGTGCAGGCTTCGATCAAACCCAATCAAATCTCCCGGACGTCGAGGACTTCGACGACGTGGGGTTTGACCACAGCCAGCAACTCTTCTTCAGAGATGTCAGCAACCTTCAGTTGGCAGCCCCATGTCTTGTCATCCTCGCCCAAAAAGGTGTTGAGGGCGTGGATCAGACCGCCCGCCTCAGTGATGGCCGAGGTGATTTGGGCCAGCGACCCTTTAAAGTACGGCGCCATGACCGTCAGTCGCACGCCCTTTTCTTGGGCCATGAACAGCTCAAGAAAGACATCGAACAGATCGGACTCGGTAATAATGCCAACCAACTGGTCACCGCGCATGACGGGCAAACCGCTGACTTTGTTCTCGCGCATCATGCCCGCCGCGTCCTCGATGGGGCAGTCCTCTTTGACGGTGATGACCTTCTTGGCCATCGCCTCCTTCACCTTAACCTGGTTCAGCAGGTAGGTGATCTCCCAAACAGTCAGCGAGGTGACCGAGGAGGGAGACGCATACAAGAGATCCTCGTCGGTCACAATACCGACCAACTTGCCCTTCTTATCCACCACCGGATAGCGATGGACGCCATCGTTGCGCATCTGCTCCATCGCCTCGGCAATCGACAGCTCGGGTGAGACGGTGATGGGGTCCGGCGTCATTCGATCTCTAACAAGCATTATCCTTTCCTTTCTATCGTCTGTGGC
>JASFOV010000171.1:0-8742 GCA_050116355.1 Anaerolineae bacterium | reverse complement strand
GCTGCCAATAGGTTACCAGGACAATGGCGGCAACCGCCACTGGGATGGCAATGGCCACACCCAGCAGGATGCGCCGGACCAGCGTACTTTGGGTCCGCACCGCTTTGGTCCGTCGTTTCTTGGCTTGGCTTGTGGATTCTTTTGTGGTGGGTGCCTGCGCCTTTGTCTCCTGGCCCACACTGAGCTGACCAGGCACTAACCTCGAAAAGAGCGTCACCAAGGTGGCCCAGATGCTGGCCAGGGCAGCGACGATGACTCGTCCGGCCTGGCGCAGTCGATCGCTGGCTTGTATCTCTTCGAGCCAATTGAGCACCGGCACCCAGAAAGGAACGGACGGCTCGTGCTCCGGGGCGGGTACAGACTCGACCGGCTGTTCGACGGCGGGTTGGGTAGCTTCTCCATCGAGTCTCACCGCCAGCGCCAAAAGTTCCCCGCCCACGCCCGCCCGGTCTAGGCTCTGAAGAATGGCCCCCACGGTGTCACCGGCCAGGATGTTTTCCCACCAATCGGCGGGCACGTTTTGGGCGATCTCGCTCTCGACCAGAAGGAATGTGTCGCCTCTCACCACCGGGCGGTGGAACAACGAAATGTTCACATCGGCCCGCTCGCCCAGGGCCCAGGCATCAAGTTCCTCCGCCGGCACGTTGTCCAGCCACGGGGAACGGTCGGGGAAGCGTTCCACTTTCCCTTCGCGTGCCAAGTAGGCCGCTGCTGGCCCCGCCTGGGCGATGAACAGATCTCCTTGGTCATCGTGGGCCTTGCCTGATGTGCCACGTAGTACCACACAGGTGATGCCGGCGGTACGGCGGTCGCCGGGCAAAGAGTCGCGATTGTCCTCATAGAGAAGCCGGTTTGCCTGGCGGATTGCGTTCTGCAGGCCAGATGTGACGCTCCCCTGCCAGTCAGTGTAGGCTTGGCGGACAGTGCCGGCCAACTGGGCAGCAATGGCATCGCGCCCTGCCTCCTGACCCGAGACCTGGATCAGGATGTACAGGCTGCCGCGCTCACGCCCCAACGCAAAGCGGGAAGAAGGTTCATCCACCAAGATACCGCTGGGCCGTTCGTGGCGCGCGGGGCCCAGTGCTGGTTGCCGGTCTATGGTAGTCTCGATGCTCATTGCGCCTCCCTCTAGCGAGTCCCTGGGTTCGGTCTACAAACTGCTAGTTGCCCGTTGTTCGTTAGAGTTGGCTGTGGCTGGACCTCACGCTCGTGCCGTAGCAGAGTGGTGGGCTAGCACATAATATCCCCGGACCGGTTGCCAAGTATCAAAAGGGGGTTGGTACGTCACATTGGTGACGACCAACCCCGTTGGCTCCTAGCTATGAGCGCTGTTCTTCTCCCTTTGTCACCCTTGTCGAGAAATGTCCAAGTTCGTTCGGGTCTCTAGGCGATGTCTGCATCCATGTCGCCGGTTTTTGTTGTGGCCACCAGTTCTACGGTCAGTCTTTGGAAGAAGCTGTTAGGCGGTACGTCCCCTTCCCCATAGTCCAGCTCGGTGACATCTACGCGTACTTGGAGGCTGGTTGTCTCCAGGATGACGGGATCTCCAGGTTGCGCGAGGACCGCCTCTCCTTTCGAGGCCAGCTTGGCCCGTAGGGCGTCGTCGCGGAAGGCATAGTCGCTCATCAGGACCTTGGTCACGGTGCGGATGTCGCTCTTGTCAAAGAGCCATACCTCAAAGGCGGTGACTTTGTCGGGGTCACCCACACCGATCGTTTCCGAGATTCCTACGCCACACTCGCCCAAGAATTCGCCCATGGGCGTTTCGATGCTGAAAGACTCGTCATAGGTGTCTTCGCCCAACTCGTAGGTGGTGAAAAAATGCCCCAAAGGCGGTTGGCCGATGCCTTCCCATTCATCCTCCGGGGGAGCCACGACGGCAGCCGGCTCAGGCCGTGCAATAGGGGGCGGCGCAGCCTGTCGCCTCTTCATGGCCTGGCGGTACCCGATCCAGCCCAGGACGAGGATCAACAGGACAATTACAAAGACGAAGCAGATCCCCCGGATGCGTTCCCAAAGGCCCTGCGGTGCTGCTTCCTCGGGCGGGGCGGCGGGCTCTTCAGGGGGGACGGTGGCGCTTAGGCCCAGCACCATGGCCAGGTCATCCAGGGCCTGCACAGTGTCGGCCTGGCCTGCTCCTTCCGCCTCCTGCTTGGCGGCGATTATGGATTCCTGGATCTCTTCATCCGTCCAACCTTCGAGATATGCCTCGGCACTGGCTCTGTCTTTGTGCATGTTGAAGGATTCAGCCACGAGAACCATATAGTCTGCCTTGGCAGCGGGGGCCAGGTGGTAGGAATAGGCATCCGTCCATTCGACTGGCCAGACATACCAGAACAGTACCATCCCCAGCAATATGCCCAGTACCAGACCAACCACAAGGCCGACGATCAGGCTGTTTCTCTGCATGGTGTGCCTCCTTTTTCCTCGCATGGGTGCCGGATGAAGCGGACGGGTACCCCGCCGAGCTACTCCAAAATCAGTGAACCTACTATATCACAATATCGATTTTTAGGCAAATTTACGCCTTATGGCGTGGCCTATCGACTTATCACGGCTATCTTGGGTGTTGCTGTCAAATTCTGTATGTCTTCTGCTTCAACGATCACTAAATCCTCGATGCGCACCCCAAACTCGCCGGGTAAATAGATGCCCGGTTCGACCGTCAGGGACATGTTGGTAGCCAGGGTATCCTCTGACAGGAACGAAGCCCGCGGCATTTCGTGCACCGCCAAGCCCACGCCATGGCCGAGACCATGGCCGAACTGCTCGCCATAGCCGGCGGCCTGGATCGGGTCCCGGGCCAGGGCATCCGCCTCGCGACCGGTCAGGCCGGCACGGATGCCGGCCAGGGCTGCTTCCTGGGCCTCCAGAACCAGGTTCCAGACTTTCAAGTAGGTGGGCGGTGGCTCATCCAGGCAGATGGTGCGCGTCATGTCAGAGCAATACCCGTCCAGGATGCAGCCCATGTCGATCACCACCGGCTCGCCGGGTTGGATCGGGTGATCGCTGGGCCGGGCGTGGGGCAGGGCGCCATTGGGCCCGGCGGCGACGATGATATCGAAGGCCACCTTGCTGGCCCCATGGGTGCGCAGGTAGGATTCGATCTGCCAGGCGACCTCCAGTTCGGTCATGCCTGGTCGGATGATTTCCACCAAGTGGGCGAACGCCGCATCGTTGAGCGCCGCCGAGCGCCGGAGGGCCTCGATTTCTGCCTGGTCTTTTGTCGCACGGAGTGTCTCTACTGTTTCCTTGAGGGGCACCCACTCGACATCCCCTGTTGACTCGCTCAGGGTATGCAGCTCGTCCACGCTCAGATGCTGGCTCTCAAAGCCCAAGCGCTGCACGCTCAGATCGGCCAGCAGATCAGGCAACTCTGCCGAGAGCCGCGCCTTGATCTTGGCCAATTCAAAGTCGGGCGCCTGCCGCTCGACCTGCTCGTAGTAGCGAAAGTCGGTGGCCAGCAGGGCGCGCTCGGCCGTAATGAGCAACCAGCCGCTCGAGCCCGTAAAGCCGGATAGATAGCGCCGGTTGTCGGCCTGCCCGACAAGTATGGCGTCGAGGTCTTGGTCAGCCAGTGTACTGCGCAACTTGGTCAGTCGCATCGTGTGCTCTCCTTACTGCTGTGATCTTTGGGTACCCAAGAGGCACCGGCGCTGTCCCGGTGGACCTATCCGCTGGTCGGGGCATGCTCCGCTTTCTTGGGAAGCTTCCATGCGCTCCACTGGCAGGCTGTTTCGTCGTCGGGCCGCCAGTTGCTGCAACTGTAGAATTTCCGTCCTCTGCGCGTACGCTTCTGGACGACGGCGCCGCCACATTCGGGACAGGTCACGCCCGGAATGGGGATCGGCTGGGTGTACCGACATTGGGGCCAACCGCTACAGCCGATGAACTTGCCGTACCGGCCGTGGCGGATCAACAACGGTTTGCCACACTCGGGACACATCTCGCCGGTCGGTTCCGGCTTGTACTCGATGCGGGGCATCTTTTCCCGGGCCACGTCCACCTGTTTGGCGAAAGGATCGTAAAACTCCTGGAGCATGGGCACCCATGCCTGCTCCCCGGTGGCGATCTCGTCCAGTTTGTCCTCCATCTCGGCCGTAAAATCGACATTGACAATGTCGGAGAAGAACTCGACGAGAAGGTCGTTGACCGTGAACCCCAGCTTGGTGGGACCCAGGCTTTTTCCCAGCCGCTCGACGTACCGTCGCTGCAGCAACGTACTCAAGGTAGGGGCGTAGGTGCTGGGCCGGCCAATGCCATATTCTTCCAGGGCGCGGATCAGGGAGGCGTCGGTGTAGCGCGGCGGCGGCTGCGTGAAGTGTTGCTTGGGCAGCAAGCGGACCAGATCCAATTCCTCCCCCTTTTGCACTGTGGGCAACTGCACGCCCTGGCCTTCCTCTTCCGCATCTTCCTCTTCCTTGCCCTCTTCGTACACCTTGAGGAAACCGGGGAATTTGATCACAGATCCTGTGGCCCGGAACAGATAAGGCTTTTCGCCGGTCGCCGGACCCGCGAGGATGTCTATCGAGGTCTGGTCCAGGATGGCAGGGGCCATCTGGCTGGCGACGAAGCGCTTCCAAATAAGGGAATAGAGCCGCCGTTCGTCGCGCGATAGATGGGCTTTCAGCGCCGCCGGATCGCGCTGCACAGCCGTAGGCCGGATCGCTTCGTGGGCTTCTTGGGCCGCCTTGGCCCGCGTCTTGTACTGGGGCGGCTGGGCGGGTAGGTAGTCCCGGCCGTAGCGCTCCAGGATCAGCTGGCGGGCTTGGGCCTGTGCCGTCTCGGCGACATGCACCGAGTCGGTGCGCATATAAGTAATGAGCCCCACCCGCTCGCCACCGCCGATATCTTTGCCCTCGTACAGCGCCTGGGCAATGGCCATCGTTTTCTTGGCGGTGAAGCGCAGCTTGCGGCTGGCTTCCTGCTGTAGGGTGCTGGTGGTAAAAGGTGGCGCGGGCCGCCGCCGGCGTTCGCGCCGGGTCACTTTCTGGACTGTATAGAGGGCCCCGTCTAGGTCGTCGACAATGGCCTGGGCATCGACCTCGTTCTTCAGGTCGGGATCCGTGCCCCGCACCTTCACCAGCTTGGCGATAAAGGTCTTTTGCTCTTGCGGACGGACGCCGCCCGGCCTACTATCAGGAACGATCTGCTTGCGGAGTTCGGCTTCGATGCTCCAATACTCGACGGGCACAAAGGCCTCAATCTCCCGCTCTCGCTCGCAGATCAGACGCAAGGCCACCGACTGTACCCGTCCCGCGGAAAGCCCTTTGCGCCCCATTTTGTTCCGCAGCAGGGGGCTGAGCGTGTAGCCTACGACCCGGTCGAGGATGCGTCGTGCCTGCTGGGCGTCGACCCGGAGTTGGTCGATGTCGCGGGGGTGGGCAAAGGCGTGCTCGATCGCTTCTTGCGTGATCTCGTGGAACTCGACGCGCTGGACGGGGATGCCCTTCAGCTGGCGTTTCAGAGCGGCCTCCAAGTGCCAGGCAATGGCCTCGCCCTCCCGATCGGGGTCGGTGGCCAGGTATACGCGTGAGGCCTGCTTGGCTTTGGCTCTCAATGTCTTGACAACATCCTTTTTCTTGGTAGGGATCACGTAGCGCGGTTTGAACCCTTCTTCGATCTTTACGCCCATACGATTGGCTGGCAGGTCGCGGATATGGCCCACGGACGCCTCTACAGCGTACCCTTTGCCCAGAAAACGCCCGACGGTGCGGGCTTTGGCCGGCGACTCGACGATCACCATCTGGGGCCCGGAGGTCCGCCGTTTCTTGGTGGCCTTGGAGACGATGGTGTGGGCCGCCGGATCCAGCCCTTCGTGGGCCGGAGTTTCTCCAAAGCGCGTCAGCTTGGTGCCGCAGACCGGGCACGTGCCCTGGGTCGCTGGCCGGCTCTGGCTGCCGAGGAAGACGGGGCGGGGCGAGGCGATCTCCTGCTTCTCTCTGCATTTGACGCAATAGCCCTGGATCGGTTGGTCACTCATCATTCTGGTGCTTTCGGGTTACAGGTATTCATCCAAGCCATCGCTTTTGAGGCGCTGAACCACATCGCGTACCGCTTGGGCCTGTTCCTTGGGACAGATCAGCAGGGCATCGGGGGTATCGACGACCACGAAGTCCTCCAGCCCCACGGCCGCCACCAAGCGACCGGCCGAGGCGTAGACATAGGAGTCGGTCGTGTCCAGCAACAGCGGCTGGCCCTGGCCCCGCACCACGTTGTTCTCTGCGTCGGCGTCGACCAAGGTGGAGAGCGTGGCCCAATTGCCCACATCGTCCCAGCCAATGTCCACCGGCAGTACGGCCACCCGGTTTGACTTTTCCATGATACCATAGTCGATGGTGGTGCGTGGTACTCGTTCCCACGCGCCGGCGAGGGTCTCTTGCTGCTGGGGCTGATCCCAGGCCCGCGCCACCTTTTGCAGCTCAGTGTGGAGCGCGGGTAGCAGCGAGGCCATTTCCTGCAAGATGGCACTCACCCGCCAGATAAAGATACCGGCATTCCAATAGTACTCCCCGCTGGTTACAAACTGCTGGGCGGTATCCAGATCCGGCTTTTCAGTGAAACGCTGTACCTGGTAGACGTTCAAATCCTCGGCTTCGCCCAGGGGCGCTCCCCGCTGGATGTAGCCATAGCCGGTGTGCGGCTGGTCGGGCGTGATGCCCAGCGTCACCAATTGGTCTTGCTGGGCAAATTGAGCGGCAACCGTTAACGCCCGCCGGAAGCCGGCTTCGTCGGCCATGCGGTGGTCGGCCGAGCACACGGCCATGATGGCTTCCGCATCTCGAACCTGGAGGGAGATAGCGGCCAATCCGATACAAGGGGCGGTGCCACGTGGCCCGGGCTCGATGATCACATTCTCCGGGGGCAGGTCCGGAATCTGCGCGAGCACGGTGTCCGTGTATTTTTCGCTGGTGACCACCAGGATGCGGGACAAAGGGACCAGCGGTGCGAGGCGGGTGACCGTCTGCTGTAACATCGTCTCATCGGTCAATAGGTCCAGAAATTGCTTGGGCATGGCTCTCCGGCTGCGGGGCCAAAGGCGGGAGCCCACGCCACCGGCCATGATCACTGCGTATAGATGCTCGGACAAGGCAACCTCCTTGTTGCGTCAGAATTGCCTAGAGACTTGATTGCGGCATACGGGGGATTCTACTCAATGACATAGTCGACGCTTCCCTCACGGGCGACCACATAGCTCATACCGCCTACCTGGCGTACCATGCCTTTGAGTTCCATGAGGGCCAGGGTGCTGGACACCTCGGCGATCGGCAATCGCACCGACCGGCCCAATTCATCCACGTGCACCGGTTCGGCCGAGAGATGTTCTAGCAACAGGGCTTCGGTCTCGTTCTCGGGGATGACGGCGCGGGCCTGAGCCTGCTCGCTGACCATGGTTAGGTTCAGCTCTTCCAGCACGTCGTTCACCTTGCACACCATCTTGGCGCCTTGCTGGATGAGGTCGTTGGTGCCACGGCTGCCCCGAGCAAAGATGCTGCCCGGCACAGCAAACACATCCCGCCCCTGTTCTGCGGCAAAATCGGCGGTGATGCGTGCGCCGCTGGATAGATCGGCCTCGACGACGACGGTGCCCAAGGTCAAGCCGCTGATGATGCGGTTGCGCGGCGGAAAATTCTTGGCTTCGGGCCGCGTTCCCAGCGCGTACTCGCTGATCAACGCGCCCTGCTCCATAATCTGGGCTGCCAGTCGCGCGTTACCGGCGGGGTAGATGACGTCGACGCCGCTGCCCAGCACAGCCAGGGTTCGGCCGCCGGCGTCCAGGCAGGACTGGTGGGCAACTGTATCGATGCCGCGGGCCAGGCCACTGACGATGGTCACGCCCGCGCGGGCCAGGCCGGCGCCAAACATGCGCGCCGCCTCTTTGCCATAGACGGAAGCCCGTCGCGTGCCGACGATGGCCACGGCCCATTCATCCTGATCTTTGAGTTGGCCGCGGACATACAGGACGGGTGGGGCGTTATAGATCTGGTGCAAATTCGGTGGGTAGTTCGTGTCGTTCCAGGTGAGCAGCTGGATCCCGGCCTTCTGTACCCGTTCTACCTCGGCCTCGAGATCCAATCGCTCGCGGGCCTGTACCAGATTGGCGATGGAGCGCCGGTCGAGACCGGCTTGCTTGAGGTCGTGGGTGTGGGCTCGCCACGCAATCTCCAAATCGCCGAAATAATCCAACAAGGCACGCAGTCGCGCTGCGCCTATGCCAGACACCTTGTTGAACCCGATCCAGTAGCGAATCTCCCCCTTGGACACGTGTTTCACCTCAGTGTACAGCTTGTTCTCAACCGTTGGTGACCTATGACATAGCATACAATAGACAAAGGCATTTGTCAAAACAGTGGCCCGGAACCCGTGCGGCTATGCCCTGGGTCGGTGCCTGCTGGAGTCTGTGGAAGCGGGCAGCGAGCGTTTGACGTGGGGGCCGGGCCTGTGTTGGGTCCTTGGCCAAGGCCGGAAGGTGGGAGAGTGGGGTCGTCCGGCTAGCGTGCGACCGTAGCGCCAGCGGCTCGGCGCTCGTTGGGAAGGTTTGGTTTCTGGCGGGCCAGGGGGAGGCCCGGACGATAATTATTGGGGCAGTCCCTCAGGTAGCTCCACGACAATACATCCGGCATCCAGGTCTACTTCGAGCACAACGTCATCCAGGAAGGGGATCAGGATTTCGTGGTGCGGGACGTCTTCACTGTGGACGACATACACATCGTTGGCGCCGGTGTAGATGATCTCTTCGAT
>JASFOV010000170.1:0-8746 GCA_050116355.1 Anaerolineae bacterium | reverse complement strand
GACAGGGGAAGTGCAGCTGTTGTTGGTCCACGGCGCCAACCCGGCCTACGATCTGCCGGAGCGGGCGGGCTTTTTGGATGCTATGGCCAATGTGCCTTTTGTTGTATCTTTTGCCTCGATTGTCGACGAGACAGCCGCGTGGGCCGATCTGATCCTGCCCGATCGCACCTATTTGGAGGGATGGGGGTACACGCTGGTTTCGCCTGGTTTTGACCGGCCGGTGGTAAGCGGCCAGCAACCAGTGGTCACGCCGGTCTTTGACTCCCGCTCGACTGCGGATATCCTGCTGACGGTGGCCCGAGGGATTCCAACAGCCGCCCAGGCACTTCCCTGGCCGCATGAGGTAGCGTTTCTGCAAGAGACGATCGGCCAACTAGGGCCTGGTGCCGCCGGTGGGTCCGGTACCGAGGTGCTGTGGAGTCGGTTCCAGCAAACCGGGGGGTGGTGGCCAGCCGAACCGTCGGAGGCCGAAGTGCCCTCCCTGTCTTCGGCACGGGCGATCCAGGTGTCATCTCCTAACTTCCGCGGTAGGGAAGAGGAGTATCCCTACCACCTCTATCTCTATCCCTCTGGCCTGCTCAGCGATGGGCGGGGTGCGAGCCAGCCGTGGCTTCAGGGTTCACCCGACCCGATGACCACTGTTTCCTGGCAGACCTGGGTGGAACTGAACACCGAACTGGCGGAAGAGCTTGATCTGCACGATGGGGATATCGTTCGGGTGACATCACCCGAGGGCGAGGTGGAGGTGCCGGTGTGTATCTACCCGGCGATCCGGCCCGATACCGTGGCCATCCCGCTGGGACAGGGACACACCGACTATGGGCGCTACGCGCGAGATCGAGGCCAAAACCCATTGCAATTGATCGGCACCCAGGCCGATGCAACCGGCAGCAACCTAGCTTGGTCGACGCTTCGGGTCAAGATCGAGCCTACTGGGGAGAAGGTGGCCCTGGCGCTCTTTGAGAACAAGGTAGGGGTCACCGAGGGCTTTCTCAACGCCGAGTTTCCGCACTAGGCATGGTGGGGATCCCATACCAGGCAGGTATGCAGGGATCTCACTCGATAGGAAGGACAGCAGCCGATGGAAAAACCTGAACGCAAATGGACGATGATCATTGACATCGACAAGTGTACCGGTTGTGGCGCCTGTGTGGTGGCTTGCCACGCCGAGAACAACGTTCCCATCGTGACAGAGCAGGAGGTGGTGCGCGGTCGCGGCCAACACTGGATCCGGATCGAGCGCTACTGGTCGGGGGAGTATCCCCATGTCAAGGCTCACTTTCTGCCCATCCTGTGCCAACACTGCGAAAATGCCCCCTGCGAACCGGTCTGTCCGGCGTATGCCACTGTCCACAGTGATCGGGAGAATCTCAACCTGCAGATCTACAACCGTTGCATTGGCACGCGCTATTGTGGCAACAACTGCCCCTACAAAGTCCGCTTTTTTAACTACTTTGATCCCAACTTTGTTGAACCGCAGGACCAGCAGCTCAACCCCGATGTCACCGTGCGCAGTGCCGGCGTCATGGAAAAGTGCACCTTCTGCGTACAGCGCATCCGACGCGCCGAAGAGAAGGCGCTGGCTGAGGGCCGGCCCCTGCAGGACAGGGAAGTGATGCCCGCTTGTGTGCAGACCTGTCCAACCGGAGCTCTTGTCTTTGGCGATCTGTACAATCCGGAGAGCCAGTTGGCGAAGAAGCTCGAGTCCGACAGTCGCAAGTTCCGGCTGATGGAACATCTGGGAACCTTGCCCTCAGTATACTATTTGAAAGGGGGAACGTCCCGTGTCAGCGAATGAGGTCGAGTACCCCGTCTGGCGGCGTCCGATGCCGGAGGAGGATCTGGCAGAACAGGCCGAGCACCTGCAGCGCCGGCATCTGTTGATGGATCCCAAGTTCCCTTGGGAGATGAACGACGATGCGCTGAAGCCCATGTACCAGACCGGTCGCTCGTTCTGGATCGTCGTGGTGGCTCTATCGGGATTGGTTTTGATGGGCGGCATCACCTGGTTCAGGCAGATCTACTGGGGGTTGGGCATCACCGGCCTGAATCGACCCATCTACTGGGGGTTGTTTCTGGTCAACACCGTTTACTTTATCGGCATCGGCCATGCGGGCACCTTCATCTCGGCGGCTCTGCGCGTGCTCAAGATCGAATGGCGACGGCCCATCAGCCGCGCCGCCGAAACGATTACGCTCTTTGGCCTAACCGCAGCGGGTCTGTCCATTCTGATGCACCTGGGACGGGTGTGGAAATTCTACTGGCTGCTGCCGTATCCCAACCAGCGTCAGCTCTGGCCCAATTTCCACTCGCCTCTGATGTGGGACTTTATGGCCATTCTGACCTATATGACCGGCAGCACCCTCTTCATCTACCTGGGTCTGCTGCCCGATTTGGCCATGGCACGCGATCACACTGTCGGCTGGCGCCACCGTCTCTATTCCATCCTCGCCATCGGCTGGCGCGGGACGGAGAAGGAGTGGGCGTATCACAAGACTGCCCTTGACATCTTTAGCTATGTGATCATCCCTGTTATGTTTTCGGTCCACACCATCGTCTCTTGGGACTTTGCCATGTCCATTCAGCCAGGCTGGAACAGCACCATCTTTGGTCCCTACTTTATCGTTGGTGCGCTCTTTTCTGGGGTGGCGGCGGTCATCATCGTCATGGCCATCATCCGCAAGTCGATGCGGCTGGAATACTTTTTGCGGCGCGAACACTTTGACGGCATGGCCAAGTTCCTCCTGATCCTCGCCTTTACCTGGGCCTATTTCTACTTCAGCGACTATATCGTGCCCTGGTACAACGGCGAGCCGGTGATGAAGGTGGTGTTCGATGTGCTCCGTCGCGGCTGGGCGTCGCCTCTCTGGTTCCTGATGCTGTTCGGTAATCTTGTGTTGCCCGTAGCGACGTTGTGGTCGCGGCGCATCCGCGATAATACGGCGGCCCTCGTCATCATATGCATCTTTATCCAAATCGGCATGTATCTAGAACGTTATTTCATCGTACCAGTCTTTTTGGGCTACAACGAGCTTCCCTTTAGCTGGGGAGTGTATATCCCGCGGGCAGGCGTACTTCTGACCATCGCCAGTATTGCCATGATTATCCTGCTATACATGCTGTTCTCGCGGGTGGTACCACTCATCCCCGTTTGGGAGATCTTGGAAGGCCAGATCTTCCAGGGTCTGAAGCGCATCGGCCGCGCGTTGCTCCCAGCGCGCTCTGAGCCGCACTAGGAGAGAGATATGGCCAATCGCTCTGTACTTGGGCTGTTTCACGAGGCGACTTCAACCGCGGATACGATTGACCGGCTGCGCGATCTGGGCGTGGCAGAAGAAGCGATCACGGTGATGTCTGGGGTCCCCTATACGCCCGAGATATTGGGCCGACGCCCCCTTTACGAACGCTTGCTGCCTATTGCTTTGATGGGCGCTATCGGTGGGTTTCTGGCGGCTCTGTTTCTGACCGTGGTGACCCCGAACCTCTACCCAATCTCGGTGGGAGGGCAACCGCTGATCCCAGGACCCCCGTCGATCATCATTGTTTTCGAGTTCACCATGTTGGGCACGCTCTTGGCCACCTTTGGCGGTCTTTTGGCTGAGATTGCCTTCCCGGCAGTGGGCCGGGGGGACTATGATCAGCGCATTACCGAGGGACACATCGGTGTGCTGGCTATCGTCGACGAGTCGCTTGTGGATCAAGTCAAGGGCGCCCTCGAGGAGGTGGGTGCTCATCATCTCAGGATTGATGATGCACCTCCTTTGCCCGGCCCGCGCCGATGGCGACGTTTGGTCCTGGTGGGCGCCTTTGCCGTCGTCCCCACGGTTATCGGCCTGTTGTTTGCCTACTCGGTACTGGTCCTTCCGCTCCCGAATCAAATGGTCAACCAAGCTTCTATCGCTTTCGACCAAGGGCCTCGCTTGGCTGCTCCGGTCGAGGCGGTGCCGGTCCAGGGACCCGTTCTGATCGATAGTCTGCCTGCATCGGCGCCGGTCCCGGCCGCCGCTGACTCTCTCCAGCGAGGGGGCGTCCTGTTTGGCATCAATTGTGTCATGTGTCACGGGCAGGATGGCGGGGGTGGGGGAACCCTCAGTGGCTACTTCACTCCACCTCCGGCCGATCTCACCAGTGATCGGGTGCAGGGCTTGACGGACCAACAGCTCTTCCTGGTGCTCACCCAGGGACGAGGCCTTATGCCCAGTATGGCCGAGAATCTGCTACCTGTTGAGCGCTGGGACGTGGTTAACCACGTCCGCAGCCTTAGATGAGAAATCGAAGGAGGTGTGCCATGCCACCACGCGATCGCATTCTAATCAGCCTCGCCCTGTTCCTAGTGCTGATGCTGACCTTGGCGTGCAATCCCAACCCGCAGCCCGAGGGCTTGACGCCGGTTCCGACTCTGGCTCCGGCCGCTACGCTGACCCTAATCCCCTCACTCGAGGAACCCCCGCCGACCAGCGGGGAACCGGTCGCCAGTCCACAACCGGAGGGCGAAGCGGAAGCGCCAGCCGGAGATCCAGACAACGGTGCGATGGTCTTTGCCCAGAACTGCGCGGCCTGTCATGGTGAGAATGCCGAAGGCGGCGCGGTCGGACCGACACTTGTCAGCGACGAGTTGAAGGCGCAAGACGATGAGTTTTACCGGCAGGTCATTCTGAACGGGCGGGAGGGCACCGCCATGCCCGCCTGGGAAGGTAGATTGAGCACTCAGGAGATCGAAGACGTTATCGCGTTCGTGCGATCGAAGCAGTAGGAGGCTTTGCACCTCCCTCAGCCAGTCCCTCTGCGGCCTGATCTGGATGGCATCTTTATACCCAGCTCAGGCCGTGTGGCCTCTGGCAAGTACGGTAACGAGCTGCGACGAAAGAAGGGTACGAACTCATGAAGATTGACTTTGGGGTATTCCTGTGATCTATGCCAGGTAAGAACCTGGGACATCTGACAGTGCTGCCCCGCCCTGGCGTCAGCCTCTACACCCACGCCTGGAGCGCTATCCACCCCAGTTCGACACCGACGACCGCAGCCCCGACTTCGGCGACTGGCTCTTCCCCAACCCAGGCCAGGTGCCAGCGGGGAGGAACTAGGCGCCTTACACCTCAGAGGGGCACGGCACCGGAGGTCACACCCAATCCCGGATTCCCCCAGCACCAACTTTCCTATCACCCATTTGTTGGGGAAACTGAAGTGTGATAGAATGGTTGGTGCGCAGTGCTACGCACCCCATAGCGGGTCCGTTGGTGACGATCACCCGCCGAACTCGTGGTATACAGTGAGGTGGGCGAAACGGAGTATCCTTCGGAGAGAGCAGAGAGGGCCAGATGAAGATCAACTTTTCGATGTGGAAGACTGCGTTGTGGACCCTGGTCAAACTGGACCGCAAGGAAGAGTGGGACGCGCTTGACGTCGTTTCCAAATGGCTGATTGCCACCCGTGCGGCCGTGACCGTGGTGAGCATCTATTCGTGTGTCATCGCTGGGCTACTGGCCGGGCGCGATGGCCATTTCCACTTATTCCCCTGGCTCATCGTCACGCTGGGCCTGTTCATCGCCCACGGCACGAACAACCTCCTCAATGACTACACCGACTTTGAGCGAGGCGTGGACCAGGACTACTATTTTCGGATCCAGTACGGCGTCCACCCTCTAGTGCAGGGGTTCTGGACCACGCGCCAGCAGTTGCAGTGGTTCGCCGTCAGCGGCGTCCTAGCCACGCTGGCCGGGATCTATGCCCTGTTCTATACTGATTTTTCGTCGGTGGTCATCGGCCTTTTTGCCCTCGGCGCACTGGTGTTGCTGTTCTACACCTGGCCGCTCAAGTATCTGGCCCTGGGCGAGCTGTTCATCTTTTTGATCTGGGGCCCGATTATGGTCGCCGGGGTGTACATTGTCCTCGCCCAGGGCTGGACGGATAACGTGTGGAATGTAGCTCTGGCGGGTGTCCCCTTTGGCCTGAGCGTGGTCAGCATCAACCTCGGCAAGCACATCGACAAGATGAGCGACGACAAGCTCAAGGGAGTGGGTACCCTGCCCGTCCGGCTTGGCGAGAAGGCGTCCCGCTACGTCAACATGGCCGGCCTGGTGCTCATCTATCTTGTGATCCTGTACCTGGTATTTGTGCCCCGTTATTTCACCCCAGTGATGCTCATCGTCTTCCTGGCTAGTAAGCGCCTGGTCACGGCCCTCGGTGTGCTCAGCAAACCACGTCCGGAGGAGGCACCCGAGGGCTATCCGCTCTGGCCGACCTGGTTTTCGGCCTTTGCCTTCCATCACAACCGGCTGTTCGGTGGCCTGTTCATCCTGGGCCTGATCATAGACACGATCCTGCGCCTCGTCGTGAGCGGGTTCTGGCCATTGCGCTAGCACGGGAGAACGAGAGCGCTCGCAGGGGCGCGCTATGGCACTGCATGGAGGAGAGATCCGACTTGTATGCAAGTGAAACGTGCCTCGCAGAAATGGTATCATCCGCTTAGGAGTACTCAAAGTGACAGGTATATAGAAAGAGCTCCCTTCGGTATGTGGTCCAAAGCCCTGCGGATCACCGTGTTCCTATTAGGGCGCTCGCAGCGCTGGAGTACCGAGGTCCTCTATCCCGGGCGAGTCTCCAATGGGGCCAGATTGACAAGCGGCTTCTCACCCCTTCCAATCTACCCCATCGGTTGACTCCAAGCAAGTATAGCTAATAAGGGAGTACCGCGCATCACTAAAGAGGAGTGGGATCACCTCGACCTTGTTTCCCGGTGACTCATCGCCACACGCGCCAGTGATCTTGCCGGCCTTGTCGTAACCGGGTCGCGCCTACCCGTTTCATACAACCGTACGAACTCCCCTCGGGGGCCCGGCTGCCGGCAGACTCCCAGAAGCGCGGGCTTGGTTTCGTCTGACGCCCGCGACTCCCCGTCAAAGAAGAACCAGAAAGCCTGCCGCTGAAGGAGAAGGCATGCCCACGAAGGTACCGAAAGACACCCACTCCTTGCGTATTGGTGTATTGGGCTGTGGGCCCATTGCCCAGATTGCGCACCTAGACGCCTGCCGCAAGGCCCGGAATGCCGAGCTTTACGCCATCTGCGATGTGGCCCAGGATCTCGTGGAACGGGTGGCAGCCATTCACCAGCCACAGGTCTGCTACCAGGAATTTGACGAAATGCTGGCCGATCCTGAGGTTCAAGCCGTGATCATCGCCACCACGGATGAGTACCACGTCCCGCTCTGTCAAAAAGCGGTAGCAGCTGGCAAGCACGTGTTGGTCGAAAAGCCCTTAGGGGTGATGGTCGAGGAGTGTGAGGAACTGCGCCATCAACTTTTGGGGACCGATCTGGTGCTCCAAGTCGGGCATAACCGCCGCTTTGACCCGGGGATGGCTTTTGCTCACCGTTTCGTCCAAGATGAGCTTGGCGGGCGGATGGCGCTCAAGGTCTGGTACTGTGACTCGGTCCATCGCTATACAATGACCGATAATCTGCAGGCAATACCCTTCTCCAGCCCTAACAGGCGCCGGCCGGCCACGGATCCCAGAGCAGACCGGCGCAGCTACTACCTATTGGCTCACGGCAGCCATTTGCTCGATTCAGCCCGGTTCCTGGGCGGCGAGATCATCGGCCTTCGGGCGCAGTTGGTCGAGCGGTTTGGCGCCTACTGCTGGTTCGCGACTGCTGATTTCGCCGATGGAAGCGTGGGCCACCTCGATCTCACGGTTGCGGTCCGGGGCGATTTCGAAGAGGGATTTCGCATCTATGGCGAGTATGGCAGTGTCAATGGGCGTTTGTACCTGCCCTGGTATCACAAGGCCGGCCGGGTGGAGTGCTTTTCCACCAAAGATGATCTGTACCGCCGGCCGCTGGGACAGGATGCATACACGTACAAACTGCAGATAGAGAGCTTTGCCAACACCATCCTGCATGGGCAACCGCTGCAGGGCGCTGATATCGAGGATGGCATTGCCAGTGTTCGAGGGTTGGTCGCCCTATCCCGTTCGGTGGCCACAGGCAAACACGTCCTGCTGAGTGAGGTAACGGGAGGGGTATGATGCAGTTGGGCATTTTTGCCAGGACGTTTCGGCGCCCGACGCTGGCCGCGGTGTTGGATGCGGTACTGGCGCACAATCTGGATCAGGTTCAGTTCAACATGTCCTGTGTCGGCCTGCCCTCGATGCCTGACGCCATCGATCCGGAACTGGCGTCTTCGATCCGGCGGGAGATGGTAGCCCGGGGGTTGACCATGGTGGCGGTTTCGGGGACGTTCAACATGATTCATCCCAACCTTGGAGAGCGCCTGTGTGGCCTGGAGCGTCTGGCTGTCCTGGCCGCATCGTGCCAGCGGTTGGGCACGTCGATCGTTACGCTGTGCACCGGAACCCGCGACGCCGGTGACAAGTGGCGGTATCACCCCGAAAACGCTTCGCCTGAAGCATGGCGGGATCTCCTTCAGTCCATGCAAGCCGCACTCGAAACGGCCGAGGCGCATGCCATCACCTTGGCCATCGAGCCGGAGGTGTCGAACGTGGTTGACTCGGCGCCGAAAGCGCGCCGGCTGTTGGACGAAATGGCCTCGCCGCGCCTGAAAGTTGTTATAGATGCATCCAACCTTTTTCCGGCAGGTGCCTTACAACGCCAGCGGTTGATCATGGACCAAGCCTTCGATCTCCTTGGGGAGGAGATCGTGCTGGCCCATGCCAAAGACCTGGCTGACGATGGTGCAGCCGGACAGAAAGCAGCAGGCACGGGTTTGTTGGACTATGATCACTACCTGGG
>JASFOV010000169.1:0-8766 GCA_050116355.1 Anaerolineae bacterium | reverse complement strand
AAGCAGCCCCCTTGCCTCGGTGGTGATCCCCAACTGGAACGGGGTGCACCACCTGCCGGCGTGCCTCGACGCTTTGCTAGCTCAGACCTACTCCCCTCTCGAAGTGATCTTGGTCGACAACGGCTCCACCGATGGCTCACAGGCATTGGTCACCGAGCAGTACCCGGCCGTGCGCTTGTTGGCCCTGGACCGCAACCTGGGTCTAACCGGGGGCAACAACGCCGGCTTTCGCATTGCCCAGGGCGAAATCCTGATCTCACTCAACAACGACACCGAAGCCGACCCGAACTTTGTTGGTGCGCTGGTGGCTGCCCTCCTCGAACACCCCGGCGCGGGCATTGCCGCCGCCAAGATGCGGCTCTACGACCGGCGCGATCACCTTCATTCCGCCGGCGACGGCTACGGACGGGATGGCATCCCCTTCAACCGCGGCGTGTGGGAAAAGGACGAAGGCCAATACGACAAAGCGGATTGGATCTTTGGCGGCTGCGGGGGTGCGGTGGCCTACCGCCGCACCATGCTGGACGAGATAGGCTCCCTGGGCTCCCTCCACGGAGCTCCATTTGACGAGTCGTTCTTCATGTACTGCGAAGACGTCGATCTCAATTGGCGGGCACAACTGGCCGGCTGGAAATGTTGGTACACGCCCCAAGCCCTGGTCTACCACAAACTAAGTGCCACCGGAGGCGGCCCCATCGCCAGCTACTACACCGGTCGCAACACCCTGTGGGTCATCGCCAAGAACTATCCCAGCACCCTGCTGCGTCGCAACGCGTCGCGGGTACTGGCCGCACAGTGGGCCGTGACTCGCGACGCCCTGCGTTCCTGGCGCGGCCAGGCTGCACGGGCACGTTTGCGCGGCCAGCTGGCCGGGATGTTGGGCTGGCTCAAGATGCGCCGCACCCGCCAGGCCATTCAGGCAGCCCGGCGCGTCCCCGATGATTATGTCGAGCGCTTATTGGATTGACAGCCCAAAACTGGCTGTGTCTGGCCGCGCGCCGCCGGAGTAAGGAAGAGCAGAGGGCATGACTGGTACCATCATCAATGTTGTCACCGTTCTGCTGGGCGGCACACTCGGCACCTACCTGGGCGCGCGCCTGTCGGAGCGCATTCGCCAGATCGTGATGCAGGGCATTGGCCTGGTCACCATCATCGTCGGGATCAGTATGGCCCTGGAAACCAATCATATTCTTGTCGTCCTCGGTAGTATCCTTCTGGGCGGCATCCTGGGCGAGTGGTGGCAATTGGAGCGGCGCCTGGAAGGGCTGGCCCAATGGCTGGAACGCAAAGCGGCCCGTTTTCCACTATTGACACGGGGCGACTTTACCAAGGGCTTTGTGACCGCCAGCCTCGTGTTCTGTGTAGGTCCCCTGACCATCTTGGGCTCCATTCAAGATGGACTCTCCGGAGACTATACCCTGCTGGCCATCAAGAGCGTGCTCGACGGGTTCGCCGGTATGGCCTTTGCCGCCGCCATGGGCATGGGCGTGACCTTTGCCGCGCTGTCCGTACTGGTCATCCAGGGTACACTGACAATCGGCGCGTCCCTCTTCCAAACCGTTCTGACCGAGCCGATGATCGCCGAACTGACCGCCAGCGGTGGTGTGATCCTACTCGGCATGGGGCTGTTGTTGCTGGAGATCAAACGCATCCGCGTGGCCAACTTTTTACCGGCGCTCATCATCGCCCCGCTTTTGGTGGTTCTCTGGGAGTGGCTGGGTCTCCAATAGTGGGGGATCGCATCTCGGGAAGGGGATAACCTTGGAACAGATTGACTGGCTCGAGGTGGCCCGGCTGCTATTGCTGTCGCGCCAGATGGACCATATGGAGGTAGAAAAACTTACCCCGCAGGGCAAGGTCAAATACCAATTCTCCGCCATGGGACACGAGTTGGGCCAGATCCTCCTAGCACTGAACCTGACCCACCCCCACGACGCTGCCACCGTCTATTACCGCTCTCGCCCCTTTATGCTGGCCAGTGGCCTGACAGCACAGGAGGCCCTGGCCGCCGGCATGGCCCGTACCGGCAGCCCCAGCGAGGGGCGCGACGTAGGCGTCACCCACAGCCTGCCACGCCGGACGGGCGCCACCTGCTTGCCCATGTCTGGGGATGTAGGCGCGCAGTACACACCAGCAGCCGGCTGGGCGCAGAGCATCGGCTACCGGATCAAAGTCTTGGGCGATGAGGCATGGCGGGGCGCCATCGCCGTGGCCCAGGGCGGCGAGGGGAGCATTGCCGCCAACGGGTTTTGGGCCGCACTGAACATGGCCACGGTCCTGGATCTGCCACTGCTGTTCTCCATCGAGGACAACGAGTATGGGCTCTCGGTGCCAGGTGACTGCCAGACGCCGGGCGGCAACATCGCTGCCAACCTGGCCCACTTTCCCAACTTGCACACACTCGACGGCGATGGCACGGATCCGGCCGAAGCGGCAGCGCTGATCACTGAAGCGGTACGCCACGTGCGAGAGAGGGAAGGGCCATGTCTCCTACGATTGCGGGTGCCACGCCTGTTGGGCCATACCTTCATCGACGACCAAGCGTACAAACCCGACCAAGTCCGCCAAGAGGAACAAGCCCGCGATCCGCTACCCCGCCTGCGTGCCCACCTCATCGCTGAAGATCTGATAACGGCTGAAGGGTGGGAAACTCTGGCCAACTCCGTGCAAACAGACCTGGACCAAGCCCTGCGAGACGCCGAGAACAACCCGGAACCGGACCCGGCTCAAGCCACACGGCACCTGTTCTACGACGGCAGAGTGCCTGAGGTGGGCGGCCTGCGAAAGGAGGCCGCTCTGCTGCCCCTTGGCAGCGACGAACCCCCGCCAGACGGGCCGCGCATCAACCTCATCGAAGCTGTCCAACGCACCCTCAAGAGCGAGATGGAAAGGAACCCCCGGATCCTCGTGTTTGGCGAGGATGTCGGTGTCAAGGGTGGAGTCCACGGCGCGACGATGGGTATGCAGAGCCAATTCGGCTACGAGCGGGTCTTTGACACCTCCCTCTCCGAAGAGGGGATCATGGGCCGGGCGCAAGGCATGGCCTTGGCCGGGCTTATGCCTGTGCCCGAGATCCAGTTCCGCAAGTACGCCGATCCAGCGACTGAGCAGATCAACGACATTGGCACCCTACGCTGGCGTACAGCTGGCAAGTTCTGTGCGCCATTGGTGGTGCGTGTCCCCCTCGGCTACGGAAAAAAGACGGGGGATCCCTGGCACAGCGTGAGTGGTGAGGCCATATTCGCCCACACGCTGGGCTGGCGCATCGCCTATCCCAGCAATGCCGGGGACGCAGCCGGCCTGCTGCGCACCGCCCTGCGGGGAGACGACCCAACGCTGTTCCTCGAGCACCGCGCCCTGCTGGACACAGCGCCGGCCCGCCGTCCCTATCCTGGGGACGACTACTGTCTGCCGTTTGGGCTGGCCGCCAGGGTGTCTCGCGGGGATGAGTTGACCGTGGTCACCTGGGGAGAGGCTGTCCATCGCTGCCTAGACGCAGCGGCCGATTTCGGTGCCCGGGTGGAGATTCTTGATCTGCGGACGATCAGCCCCTGGGACAAAACAGCCGTCCTAGACAGCGTCGCCCGCACCGGCAAGGCGCTGGTGGTTCACGAGGATACGCGTACGGGGGGATTTGCTGGCGAGATCATCGCCACCATAGCCAGTCAGGCGTTCACCGACCTGGACGCTCCGTTGGAACGCCTCACCACGCCCGACTGTCCCATCCCCTACAACGTGGGCCTGATGGATGCCGTGTTGCCCAGCACCCAAAAGATCCGGGCTGCGATGCAGGAACTTTTGGACTTCTAATAGGGGGTTTGTTCTAGATTCCCCTCGTCACCTGGCAGCGACTATCCGTCCTCGTGTCTAGACTCGCAGCGTATCCGCCTTGAACGGCTCATAGCTCATAAAGTCTGCGTGGTGAATAATGAGGGACTCGGTCGTCCTCTTGCCCAGATCGCCCTCTTTGGAGTGGGCCGCAATCATGTGGCATATCTCGTCGGGTATCCCAAACCGCATCGCCAGGCCCACCCCGGTGAACGGATGTCGCAGCAGCTTGCCCGTCTTGCCCACAACTGCCTGCCCATCCTGGATCACATACTCGATCAACTTGCCGACGTCGATCAGGATCGCGCCCGCGATCAGGTAATCCATATTGATTGGCAGCTTGTCCCCGAAAAATCGCTGCATCGCTTTCGCCGAATCGACAGCGATGTGGACCACAGCCCTCTTGTGTTCCATAAAGGTCACGTCGCAATCCTCGATCAAGAGAGTGAACGGGATCTCCAACAGATCTTCAGGGCTCAGGACACTATTTGCTAGAGCGTACTCCCACGTTTGGTAGACCTTTTCCTTGAGCTCCGGAGCCTCGATCCACTCGATCTCGGGCCAGATTTCCATCACCTTATCCCGCACGAATTCACCTCCAAAAGCACACAAGTTTTCTGATCTTGGGGGCACAGCCGTGGCGCAGCGCCATCCACGTGAGCAGTATAAGCCAGAATGTACCGGCCGTCAAATCACCGTGGCCAACCAAGCCGTGGGTCAGACCGGAACATCGACAATGACAATCGTCCCCTTGCCATGGCTGGTGAGTACTTTGAAATGACCCCGCAGCAGCTGTGCCCTCTCCTCCATGCCCAGCAGGCCGAACTTGCCCGTGAGGGCGAAATCGCCGGTGCTACCTAGCAACTCAAAACCGCGACCGTTGTCTTGCACAGTGATGCGCACCCGCCTGTCGGAAAACTGCACTGTGATCGACACCTCCGTTGCCCGTGCGTGGCGCCGCACATTGTTCAAAGCCTCCTGAACGGAGCGAAACAGTTCCAACTCGATCTCGGGCGCTAGCCGCCGCTCCTCACCCACAATCTCGAGAGAGGTAGCGAGTCCCTCACTGCGTAGGTCGGCCAACAGCCCTTCCACCGCCGGTAACAAGCCCAGATCGTCCAGGACCGAGGGGCGCAGATCGCGGCTATACCGCCGCACACCTTGCAAGATTTCCCCAATCCGTACCTGGAGATGTTCCATACGCTCGAGACTTGAATCGGAAAAGCTATCCCCGCTGGATGCCAGGTGATCCAGACGCCTTGACAGATCAATGAGACTTTGCACAGTGTCATCGTGCAGTTCGCGGGCAATACGCCGTCGTTCATCTTCCTGGGCTCGCGTGATCCGGCGCACGTAGAACCGCAGGCTCTCACACAGGCGCGCATTCTCAACGGCGACCCCCACCTGCCGACCAATGGCCGCGTACATTTGCTGATCGATAACATCGATCGACTCGTCGACATGGAGGTAAAAGTCGATCACGCCCAACAGCCGCTCCTTCGATTTCAGCGGCACGCAGACATGGGAGTGTGGTTCTGATTCGGGGCAACGTGCGTGATTGGGATGTTCCAACGCATTGCGCACAACCAGCACCTCGCCCGATTCAGCTGTGATGCCACACAGACACTCCCCCAAGGGCACCTCTTGGGCCACCTCCAAGAACTCGGGGGACACACCGCGGTGCGCCCGCAGTTTAAGAGTCTGCCCCCACGGGTCAAGCAAAAAGATTGCCCCCCGCGATTCCAAGCCGCCCACAACCTCCAGCACACGCCCCAAAGCCCGATCCAGCATAGCATCCAGGTCATAAGGCTGTGTTAGTGTCAAAGCAACGGCGTTGACCGCCTCAAGCTCCTCAACCGCCCGCTGGCGTAGACTCTTCTCCCGGTCCTGAACATCGATCATCCACACCAAAATATAGCCCACCACAGCCACGCCGACCGTTTCAAAGAGGGCATCGATTGGTTGGACCGATAACAGGATTACCCGGGGCAACATGATGACGACTGAGACAGCTAGAGTGACCAACCCGCCGGCCCGACCAAAAGCAAAGGCCGCCGCCGCCACGGGTAGCAAGAAGATGATGCGCACCACGGCCTGGCGAGTGAGAGGAAGGTGGTCGTCCGGCAATAGGGGCGCCTGGAGAGAAAAGTAATGAAACACAGTGCAGATCAACATCATTACCACTACAACCCAGAAGTAGCGGTTTGTCACTATCTCTTTGGCCTTGTTCATGGACGCTCTCGCTATCGCGTGTCTTCCAAGCTAAGCCAACCCCTGCGCAGGGCTAGCACGACGGCCTCGGTACGCGAGCCAACCTCCAGTTTCGAAAAAATGGTGCTCAGATGGGCCTGCACGGTCCGCGCGCTCAGGTACAGTTGATCGGCGATATCCTTGTTGCTCAGGCCCTTGGCCGCCAAATTGAGAACCTCAAGCTCGCGATCGGTCAGCAGTGGCTCCGCCGACTCTTCCGAGGTCTGACCCGCCGGGAGATTCAGTCGATCGATCACCTTGCGCGCAATCACAGGATGGAGCACCGATTCGCCGGCAAAGACCGAGCGAACCGCCTCGACCAGTTCTCGTCCCCGGACATTCTTGAGCAGATAGCCGGCCGCCCCGGCTTCCAGAAGGGCAAAGACATACTGGTCATCGTCGTACGCCGACAGAATGAGGACCGCGGTGGTGGGGGAGAACTCCTTGATCTGTTTGGTCGCCTCGATGCCGTTAAGCCTGGGCATGGCAATGTCGACCAGCGCCACATCAGGATGCGTTTGCTTGGCCAGCCGCACCGCCTCCTCGCCGTCACCCGCCTCAGCCACCACCTCTAGATCGGATTCCTGTTCCAGCAGCTGGCGGGTGCCCTCTCGCACCAGAATATGATCGTCGGCCAATAAGACTCGTATCTTGCCCATACCCTCTCCACCGTACAGAAGCCTGCAGCTCGCTCCGGTTCCGCTCTGCTCTACAGCGAGGCAACTTGGCCGGTTCTCGCGACCTATCTTTGCCCGGCACTGGGCTGCAGGTGCGAACACCTCGTGACTCTCGGTCGGCATCCGTGATTATAGCCCGCTTGCCAGTGACTGTCAACACCCGGCATCCCTCGGGATTGGCGTACTGTGAAGCTATGACTCTATCCGCCAAAATGCCTAGACCCGAGCTGCCATCTGTAGGTCAGGCGGCGCATGATTCCAGCCAACCCATACGCCAAGCTTCCGCCCAACCATGGCAAGTTCACCAGGATCGATCTGTTGGTTTGGCCGATGACAGCTGGGACGAGATTTGTTATGATGATCATAGGCAGCCCGATGTGGACACCCGGATTGCGATCCTTGTGAATTGTTCAGCTGCTCACGGATCTTCAGACCGGGAAGGGGGCAAGACGATGGACCTACTTGTCTCTGGAGGTGAATGGCTCATGGCACTGCTGATCAATCTACTGGTACCGGCACTCGTCTGGATCACGGTCATTGCCGGCCTCATCTTGATCGTGCGTGAAAAAGTTGAGGAAGAGGACCTGCAGATCTTCACATCACCGCCGCACACCAATGATACAAGGTATACCTGTGGTCCGATCAACTGTTCGATCGACTTTAAGCAAAGGATAGAAGAAAGGAGCTAGACCGATGAATTTGGAAGCAGTCGTCGCCTTGGTCGTCGGAACCGTCGTGGTTCTTAGTGTACCGGCTATTCTCCTAAGCACCGATCTCTTGGATCGGATCCAGGGCCTGCGGACCCGCACCCGGGAACGCTAGGAGCATAGACACCACCCAAATTGGGCACAGCGGCAGCTTGCCCGAGACACCCAAAAGCCTGAAGCAGCGTATCTAGCAAGATCACAGCATAGGAGGGTTGGAGCATGGACGTCCTACAATGGCTTAACACCGGCTTGCACGTTTTTCTGACCGGGGTGCTGGCTTTGGTGCCTGGGACCTTGGTCTGGATGATCGTATTGGCGATCTACCTATTGTTCAGAAACCTGGGCCGGGCTCCCTGGCGCCAGGGGCTTCACAGCGAATAGAGATTCATACAAACCAAAAAACGTATTGGCATTGTCGCCAAGGAGAGATGGAATGGAACTCGATCGAAGACGGTTTCTCCAAGTTTGTGGGCTGGCAGCCGGATCGCTGCTAGCTCCGTGTCACGTGGCCATGGCCGCACCGCTGGCCGCCGCTGCGCCCGGGGCAATGGGGATGCTGACCGACTTGACCAAATGCATCGGCTGTGGATGGTGTCAAAAAGCCTGCCGGGAATGGAACGATTTGACAGCCTCCTCAGAAAGCCCAGGACGCAGTGATCCTTGCCTATCAGCTGACACCTGGACACTACCCGAACTCAAGCAGGTGAACCTGGATGGAGAGACGCACCACGTGTTCGTCAAACGACAGTGCATGCATTGCGTGGACCCGGCCTGTGTCTCAGCCTGCCCGGTGGGCGCGCTCCAAAAACAAGACGATGGCGCTGTTACCTACGATTGCACACGCTGTATCGGCTGCCGCTACTGCATGGTGGCCTGCCCCTTTGGCATTCCCAAGTTCGAGTGGGAAGAGCCTCTGCCCCGCATTCGCAAATGCACCTTCTGCGTGGACCGCCAAGCGGACGGGCTGGCACCAGCGTGTGCGACCGTGTGCCCGACCGGCGCTCTGACCTTCGGCGAGCGCGACGCGCTTATCGCCGAAGCCCAGGCGCGCATCGAGGCCAATCCGGGCGCGTACGTCGACCATATCTATGGCAAGGATGAATTGGGTGGGACATCTTGGCTCTATATCTCGCCCGTTCCCTTTGAGAAACTGGACTTCCCTGCCCTCAAGTCCGAACCGGTCACCGAGCTCAGCGAATCCGTGGCTACCTTTGGTACGGCTGGCGTCGCTACCAGCGTAACAGTACTGCTGGGTGGCCTGTACTACTGGTTCAACGGGCGGAAAAAGGAGATCGAAGTGCAGG
>JASFOV010000168.1:0-8791 GCA_050116355.1 Anaerolineae bacterium | reverse complement strand
ACGGCGTTGACCACGCCATCCAGGGTATAGAATTTGGTGACAAGGTCGCGTACTTCAAGGATTGTAGTCACGCTTCACCTCCTTCTCACTTCCTGGCGCGGCGCAGGCGCGGATCGAGCACATCGCGCAGCCAGTCGCCCAGCAGGTTCATACCCAACGAGGTCCACATAATGGCCAGGCCGGGCCACAGGGCGAGCCACGGATAGATAGTCAGATAATTGCGGCTGGCCGCCAGCATGTTGCCCCAACTGGGCACGCTGGGCGGCACACTCAGGTTCAGGAAGCCGAGGCCTGCCTCGTAAAAGATCATGCGCGACATCTCAAAGGTGGCCAGGGTCAACAACGGCCCGATGAGGTTGGGCATGATGTGGTCAAAGATGATGCGCCCCGTCCCCGCCCCGGCGCTGATGGCCGATTCGACATAGCCCGATTCGCGGATGCGCAGGACCTCACCGCGCGTCACCCGGGCAAAGATGGGCGAGTCGGTGATGCCAAAGATGAGGATGACGTTGATCAGGCTCCGGCCCAAGATGGAGGCAATAACGACCACGAAGAGGAGATAGGGCAGCGATAAGACCAGATTCACCACGGCCATGATCAACGTATCGACGCGCCCTCCTAAATAACCGGCGATGGCGCCAAAGACCATGCCCAGGCTGGCTGCAATGATCACACCGAAAAAACCGACTGTCAGCGAGACCCGGGCGCCGTAGATCAGGCGGCTCAACAGGTCGCGGCCCAGATTGTCGGTGCCCAAGGGATATTCCCAACTACCCTCTTCGCTCCATACGGGCGGCTTCTTGGCGTCGCGCAGGTGCTGTTCCGTTGGCTCGTAGGGCGCGAGCAAGGGGGCAAAGATCGCGGCAAAGACCACGATCAAGAACATCAGCAAGCCGATTACGCCGCTCCGGTCGCGCCACAGGAAGCGCCCCAGGTAGGCCAGCCGGTCCTTGAACGTGCGCTCGACGTCCAGCAAGCTATCCGCGGTTGGTGTTGTTTCTCTAATGGCCATAGCGAATCCTCGGATCGATGACGGCATAGGCGACGTCGGTCAACAAGTTGATGGCCAACACCACCAGGCTGGTGAATACGGCGATAGCGACAATCAGCGGATAATCGCGCCAGCCGATGGCCTGCTCCAACAACTGGCCAATGCCAGGCCAAGCAAAGACTGCCTCAATAATGATCGAACCGCCCAGCATGTAGCCGAACTGGACGCCGATGACACTCACCAGCGGGATGGCCACGTTGCGCAGCACGTGCTTGGTATAGATTGTCCAGGGCAACAGTCCCTTGCTTTTGGCCGTCCGGACAAAGTCCTCCCCCCGCACCTCCAGCACGGCCGAGCGCGTCAGGCGCACCAACTGACCCATGGTCGGCAGGCCCAGCACAAAGGCTGGTAGGATTACCGACCGCAATTCGTCCCGGCCAAAAGAGGGCAACAAGCCCAGCATGACAGCGAAAATGACGATCAGAATCTGGCCCAGCCAAAAATTGGGGATGCTCTGGCCGAGTAGGGCCAGGAGGCGACCGACCGAATCAACCGCCGTGCCCGGGTTAAAACCGCCGATCAGGCCCAGCGGGATGCCGACCAGCATGGCAAACAGCAGGGCCGTCGTGGCCAGCTGTAGGGTAGCCGGTATGCGCTCCAACACCAGGTCCAGGGCCGGCGACTTGAAGTGCAACGACTGGCCAAAATCCCCGGTCAGGACGTCAAGGAAATAGTCGCCGAACTGTACGATCAGGGGCCGGTTGAAGCCCATATTCTCGCGAAAGGCTTCCACCGCCTCGGCGTTGGCTTCGCGGGGCATCATCAGGCGCGCCGGGTCGCCGGTGATGCGCACCATAAAAAAGACAAGGACCAGGACGCCAAACAGGAGCAGGAGGGACTGTCCCGTCTTGAAAAGAAAGTATCGTTGCATGAGCGCCTCCCCTTGCGAGACCCGGCGGACGCCCGGGACATCACGCCGGACCACAACATTGGGAGGGTGACGACGTCACCCTCCCAACGTGATAACATGACCTGAGAAGGTAGGGTAGCTTCTATTCTTCGGTGATGACCCAAGTGTTCATCAAGAAGTAGTCCTCTGCCCCACGTGGCGTGTAGTTCTGAACGCGGGTGTTGATCGCTTCGAAGGTCATCAGCTGGTAAAGGTAGATGAAAGGCGGGTTCTCCTGCATGTACACCTGCAGGTCCTCGTACAACTGCTTGCGCTCCTCAAAATCGATCGCCTGTTCGATCTCGGCCAGATAGTCATCGATCGTGGGGTCCGACCAAGCGGAGTAGCTGGCATCCATGCCACCTAGCGCGCCGTAGAGGCGGTTGTAGGCCTCGCCCAGGGTAGAGGACCAGCTATCGCCGAACAAGGGCGGTAGTTGCTTTTCGGCTTCCAAGTCCCAGTATTGGCCCGACTCCATGAACTCCAGGTTGGTCTCGATGCCCACGTCGGCCAAGTAGCCCTGGATGGCCTCACAGACCTGATCGAAGAAGATGTAGGCATCCGAGGGGCAGGCCATGTCCATCTCAAAGCCGTCGGGATAGCCGGCCTCGGCCAGCAGCTCTTTGGCCTTGTCTGGATCGTATTCAAACGGCTCGACGGCGCCGTAGCCCATCTCGCCATCAGCAACATAGCCGGTGGCACGCTGGCCAAAGCCATTGAAAAGGGCGTCGACGATGGTGTCGACATCGACGGCATAGTTCATCGCCTGCCGGACGAGGGGATCCTCGGTCGGCTGGCCGACGCCGGTGGTCAGGTTGTTGAAGGCGATGTAGTAGATGCGGGTGCTGGGGTAGCGGATGACCTTGACGTTGGGCACACCGAGCAAAGACTGCGCCTCCTCCGAGCTGAGGCGCCCTACGACGTCCACCTCGCCGGTCTGGATGGCGGCCACGCGGGTGGCGGACTCGGGGATGGGCCGGAAGATGAGGGTCTTGACCTTTGGTAGACCTTCGCGCCAGTAGTTGGGGTTGGCCTCCATGGTGATGTGGTCGCCCTTGACCCATTCCACGAACATAAAGGGACCAGTGCCGATGGGGTTCTCCACAAAGCCCTCTTCGCCGACCTCCTCGTAGTACTGCGGCGGGATCATGGCCCAATAGTCGGCCATAATCCGCAGAAAGGTCGAGTCGGGCTCGGGTGTGGTGACCTTGACCGTATAGTCGTCGATCTTTTCCACCGAATCGGCGTTGGTAAAGTAGTAGCTGTACTCATAGTCGGCATTGGCCGCCCGCTCCCAGGTAAAGACGACCGAGTCGGCATTGAACGGCTCCCCATTGTGGAATACAACGTCATCCCGCAGGTAGAAAGTGTACTCGGTGCCATCCTCCGATACGTCATAGTCCTCGGCCAGGGCCGGTTCTAGGTCACCCTCCTCGTTGATCCACAGCAGCGAGTCCCACATCTGCTGCGAGACATTGGAGGCCTGGCGCTCGGCGGCTTGGGGGCGGTCGATGGAGTTGGGGAAGGTGGCTAGAGCCATGGTCAACGTGCCCTCTGGCTCTGGCGGTGCGGGCACGGCTGTCACCTCGACCACCTTCTCCTCGACGACGGTCTTTTCCACCTCGACCGTCTCGACAACCTGTTTCTCGACTTCGACTGTCTCGACGACCGTCTTTTCCACTTCGACCGTTTGAACCACCGTCTGGGGTTCGGGGGTGGCGCCACATGTCGTGATCAAAAAACTTGCGATGACCAATAGGCTGATAATGCTTAGGCTTTTGGTTCTCATCCCTTCTTTTCCTCCCTTGGATTTGGTTGGTGCAGCATCAACGAACTAGTACAATCTTTGTACTAGTACAGATAGGACGTACGCTCGATGACCCCCCCTCCTTTCCATGGTGACAGACGCGTCTTCCTCAAGACGATTGTAGGCTGATACTGCCGCGGGCTCGTGGATTCGAGAGTAATCGACGTCCTGGTAGCATACGAGACAGGCCCTGAAAACCCGCCTGCGGAGCACACGTTGCGCTCCGGCGGGTCCACAGGGCCCCAGAATTGCTGGATCTGATTTTTGTCATTCCGTCCCCACCGTCAGAGCCTCTACGAACGGTACGATCGCTTGAAGGGGAACGTGCGCGACCTGTGCTTGTCTTCCTCGACGTTGCCCAGTTTTGGATTCGGACCAGAAAGTCTATGTCCCTCTTGAATCGTAGCCTTTGGCTGTCCTGCAAACCGGACCGAATCCATTCATCACATTATACGCAAGGACGTTGTTGCTGTCAAGTCGAGCCCAGACACCTCAGAAGATGCGAACTCCCTGCTTTTGCAGCGCCCGCTGGACGCGTTTGATATCCACGACACTGCTGCTCACCCTGTCTTTGATCGCTACCGCGGCCGCGACACCAGCGCCCTGTCCGGTTACGGTACAACACATCATGTTGCGGGTGGCGGCGTGCGATATCTTGTCGCCCGCAACGCAGCGACCAGCGACGAGCAAATTCTCCACCCCATGCGGAACCATGATCCCATATGGGACCTGGAAATACCGGCCAGTGGTCGGCAGCACCAACAGGCCATAGCCGTCGAGGAATTCGGGAAAGATGCCAATGGAATCTTCAAAACGAGCCTGGTTGCGCACGTCGTATCCCGTCAGATTGTAGCGACCCACGATCTTTCTGGAATCCCGGGTTCCCAGGGTCATGCCAAAATTGCGGAGCTTGGCGTTCTCGAAACCGGGCACGTATTTGCGCAGGGCATCAATGGCCAATCGGGCCTGATGGCGACCCTCTATCTCCGCCCGGCTCAGGTCCCAGACGTCTGTGCAATCGTAGCCGAGCATGTAGATCATGTTCAGGCTCGTGGCTTCTCCCGAGTCGGTGATCGTGCTCCAGGTGCCGCCGATGCTGACCAAGTTTTTGGGGATCAGACCCGCCTCGCGCGCCTGATTGAAAGGTTTCTCCAGGTACGGGGTGAACAGGGCATCCTCCTTGCCATTGGTGACGATGTCCCAGTTCTTGCCCCAGTCGGCATAGGTAGAAGGATTTTGCCGTACATAGTCGAGAAACCGCTCGCCGTCAACACCAGCACACGAGAACAGGACAGTGACACCCATCATCTCCTCTTTGGGAGTCTTGTGGCAGGGGGCACCGGCACGATAGGCAATGTCGGCATCGCCCGAAGCATCGATAACCCGCCGGGCCAGAATCGCCTGTCGACCCGATTTGCTCTCGGTGATTACGCCCTTGATCGTATCGCCCTCCATCACCGGTTCTGTGACCAGGCAATGGAGGAGCGGCAGGACGCCCGCCTCCCTCACCAACTCATCGGCCACATACTTGAACAGTTCCGCGTCCAGGACATCGCCTTGGGACTGGAATCTTTGGTGAGCGCCATCCATGGCCTTGGCCCGCTGCACGAACTCGATGCCGATCCCTTCTACATCAACGGTACCCTCGTGCCGGTACCAAGCGATACCCTCCACCCCAACCTGGGTGATGACGCCACCCAAACAGCCGTAGCGTTCCACCAACAGGGTCTCCACACCTTCGCGCGCAGCGGCCAGGGCTGCGGCCAGACCGGCTGGACCGCTACCCACGACCAGGAGATCTGTTTCCGCCAAGACCGGTACATCTCTAGAGACCGCTCGTATCATCTTCATGGATCTATGCCCCGAATACATAGATTTGTGATGGCCAACGGCCACACAGCTCAGGCTCCTTGTGACAAGCTCCGAGGTGCTCCGGCTTCTTCCGCCACAGCTAGGCCAGCGCGTTGCGAGGTACCCAACATCCGTGTCTCTTCCATTGTCTCCAACCCTTCAAGAAGAATCGGGGGGTGGGATCTCGGGGGTGGGGAAGCGGGCACGCCGTTCCAAGTCATCCAGTTCCATGTGATTGCGCATATACTGTTGCGAAGCATCCTGGCGCGGCTGAAAGTCCCACGGCGTGCGCGCGCCCATCGCCAGCGCTTGCGCGGCCAGACGGCGACGGCGCTGGCTGGCGATTACAGCCAGCCGAATCGCCTGCGGATCCCAGTGGGCTCTGATCTCTTCAAGAAACCCGCACCGTAGCGATTCGTACTCCGGCAGGCCAGTCAGGTTCTGTAGTTCGTGGGGGTCGCGTTCCAGATCATACAATTGCTCGGGATCCGGCTCACTGAAGATGTACTTGTAGCGGCCACGCCGGATCATGAAACAGGGCGCGATGGCGCCTTCACACAAGATCTCGCCCAGCACGGCATCGGACCTGTCCTTACCCTTTCCCAATAGGAGCGGAACCAGGCTGTGGCCATCCACCCGGTCGGCGAGGGCCACGCCGTCTGCGTCGCCGCCTGCTATGTGTACCAACGTCGGCAGGATGTCCATCAGCGAGACCGGCTGGTCCACACGGCGAGGCGAAAAGCGACCAGGTGCGTGGACGATGAGTGGCACCCGGGCGGACCACTCAAAGAAATTCATCTTGTACCACAGGCCGCGTTCACCCAACATTTCACCGTGATCGGAGGTGAACAAGACGATGGTATTGTCCCCTAGGCCCGTCGCCTCCAAGGCCCGCAGGAGATGGTTCACCTTGTCGTCCACATAGCTGATGGCTGCATAGTACGCCCGCCGGGCGTTTCGCACCCGCTCCTCTGTCTGCCGGTATCGGCCCAGATCGCAGACATGATACAGACGCCGGCTGTGAGGGTCCATCTGGTCGAACGGGATGGGCGGTACGGCAGGCGGATCGATCTCGCCGGGCTCATAACGGTCCCAGTACTCCTGGGTCATGGCAAAGGGGTCATGGGGATGGGTGAAGGAGACTACGAGGCAGAACGGACGATCTTCAGCCGCGCGGGCCAATTCATAGATCTTGCGCACGGCTTGAAAGGCGACCTCTTCGTCAAAGCCAAGCTGGTTGGACGTCTGACAGGTGCCAGCCTGCACGATGCTCAGCATGTTGTGATACCAAGAAGGGCGCTGTTCAGGTTGTTCCCAGTCTGGTGTCCAACCAAAGTCTGCCGGGTAGATGTCGGTCGTCAACCGCTCCTCAAAGCCGTGCAGTTGGTCCGGCCCGACGAAATGCATTTTGCCACACAGGCACGTATCGTATCCCATCCGGCGCAAATAGTGACCAAAGGTAGGCGTGGATGGGGGAAACTCGGCCGCATTGTCGTAGGCGCCGATGCGGGACGGCAGTTGACCCGTCATCAGAGAGGCACGCGACGGGGCACAGAGGGGACTGCTACAGTAAGCGCTATTGAAAACGACACCTGTCCGAGCCAAGCGCGTGAGGGAGGGAGCCTGGACGATGGAGTGTCCATCGAACGGTAGGGCAGGTCCAGCCAGCTGATCGGCCATGACGATCAAGAAATTCGGTCGCGATGCGCTCATGGTCCATTCCTTGGCCACGACATTCGAGGTCCAGCCTCTGGCCAGCCGCAGGGGCTCCTAGTCCTGGTCCACCTCTGTGCGCGCTTGCATCCCGGCCAGGCTTTCCAGCACAGTAATAATGCCCGAATGATCCAGATCGCCGTGGCCTGCCGCCAGCATTGCGGCAAACAACTCGTGCACCAAGCTGGTCACTGGCAACGGTACGTCAAAGTCATTGCCCGTCTGCATGATGATGTTGAGATCCTTGTAGTGGAATTTGCTCTTGAAGCCCGGTTCAAAGTCGCCCCGGATGACACGCGGGCCGCGCACATCCATGACGCGCGTCTGGGCATAACCGCCGCTCAACACCTGGACAATGATGGCTGGATCGACGCCTGCCTTGGCGCCCAGCACCAACGCCTCGGCCATACCGACGAAATTTAACGCCACCTGAATCTGATTACAAGCTTTGACCGTTTGACCGGCACCATTGGGGCCACACAGGGTAATGGTCTTGCCCAGGACTTCCAGGATGGGCTGTACTTCGTGCAATGTGCTCTCATCGCCGCCAACCATGATCGACAGTGTGGCATTGATGGCGCCCACGTCCCCCCCGCTCACCGGTGCGTCGAGACACTGCACCCCTTTCTCGGCCATCTTTTGGGCGACCTGGACCGCGACACTGGGAGCGATGGTGCTCATGTCAATGTAGATGTCGCCCTGGCTGGCGCCTTCGACCAGTCCATCAGTGCCCAGGGCAACCAGTTCGACATCAGGCGAGTCGGGCAACATGGTGATTACGACCTGGCTCTTCTGCACGACCTCTTTGGGCGAGAAGGCCTCCTCGGCCCCGGCCGCCACCAACTCCCGCACCGGGGATCGACTCCGGTTATGGACAACCAGTTGATAGCCGGCCTTGAGCAGATTCTTGGCCATGGGCCGGCCCATGATCCCCAGACCAATGAATCCGATCTTTGGTTTCGACATCACCCCTATCTCCTTGTGCTCAGTTCCAGTCCTTGTGCTGCCAAACAGTCCCTGAACCCAGCATGCATCATAGTCAACAGTGACCAGCGCTGGCCTGGCAAAGTAGCTGCGGGATAGAAGGAGTATACCACGCCCAAAACGGCCTGTCAAAAGGGGTAACGAATGGCTGCTGTCCCAGGCACTGACAAACTACCCCCCCCGGATATCCGACTCGACTCCTAGGGCTGAATCAGGTCGCGCCTCCATCACTGGAAGCCAGCCGTGCCAGACGCTGTCGCAGAAAACAGACGGCTTGCGGAACCTGTGCCTCGGTCAGACTGTGCAAGAGCAAAGGGCCGTCATAGCCAACGGATTGCAGGCGTGACAGGTAGTGATCATAATCCAATATATCCGTGCCTGCTGCTTTCTGTCCGGCTGCACCATCGTGAGCTAGGTCTTTGGCATGAGCCAGCACGATCTCTTCCCCAAGGAGATCGAAGGCCTGGTCCATGATCAGCCGCTGGCGTTGCAGGCT
>JASFOV010000167.1:0-8842 GCA_050116355.1 Anaerolineae bacterium | reverse complement strand
CACGGCCCTGGGCACGGTGCGTCACAATCTGCGGCGAGCGAGGCGCGCCCTGGTGGGTGTGTCATTGACGTAAGCTTGCTTAAAACTTTCCGACCGTCGAATCTTAACATTTCGGGTCGGTTGACAGGTAGTACATACTAGATATGGGACTACGTGGTATCTTATCCCCTAAATCTAGATCAATCGCCTTCTCGCGGTAGCAGCTATCCCTCTCTCAAACTGAAAAAACGGCTTGCGCAAAACCCAACATTCTGTTACAATGCTGACGACCGTAGAACAGGCGAAGGGACACTGGCTCTATTGTCGTACCGCAAGGATGCAATTTCAGCTGGCATAGAGATTGGCGTCCGCGGAAAGGGCCGCCTCAGCAGCGTTCCCGGGATGTCAGGGAGGAGACTTTCATCGGGTAGTGGGAAGCGCTGTCCCAACTTCAGTCCAAACCTCACGGTCAGACCACATGGTAGTTCGTAGTACAAACATGACTGGCCTGTACCTGCGTCGTAAGAAACCACAGGCTGCGTTACTCTGGAGTCGTGCGGCTAGAACCTAGCTCTTGACCTTTCCGTACGTCGCCAATTCTGCACGAATAAACGGGGAAATCTGTGGGTTCAGAACTCAGTGGCAATCCGAAAGCGGAACAAGCATTGACCGCCGCCCAGAAGCAGTGGCAAGCTGCATTGGGCGAACTCCAACTCCAGATGACTCGCGCCACGTTCGACACCTGGTTGAGGGGTAGCCGCGTGATCACGGTGGAGGACGATACCTATACGATCTATGTCCGTCACACGTACGCGGTGGATTGGCTGCAGAACCGTCTCCTCTCGGTTATCAGGCGCACGTTGGAACGGCATGTCGGCAGGGCAGTAGACGTGCAGTTCACGGACCGGAATCCACCGCCCCACGAGAACTTGGTGCTGGTTCCCGAGACGGTCCCGGAAAAGAGTGAGCGCCCGCGGCGTCGCCGGACCGCGGACAAGTCTGATAAGCCCGATTCTGTCCTCGATCCTCGCTACACTTTCCAGACTTTTGTCGTGGGCGGCAGCAACCGATTGGCGCATGCGGCCAGCATGGCCGTTGCCGAGAACCCCGCCCATGCCTATAACCCGCTGTTCATCTATGGAGGCGTCGGACTGGGCAAGACGCATCTCCTCCATGCATTGGGCCACGAATCGCGCAAGCAGGGTCTCTCTGTTCTGTACGCCTCCTCGGAGAGATTCACCAATGATCTGATCACAGCCATTCGGAGCCAAAGGACCAAAAAATTCCGGGCCAAGTACCGGAGCATGGACGTGCTGCTGATCGATGATATTCAGTTTATCGTCGGCAAAGAGCGAACCCAGGAGGAGTTTTTCCACACCTTTAACTCGCTCCATGCAGCGGGCAAACAGATTGTCATGTCGTGCGACCGTCCGCCCACGGCGTTGCATGCGCTGGAGGATCGCTTGCGGTCTCGCTTTGGATGGGGTCTTATCGCGGATGTGCAACCGCCGGACTTTGAGACGCGGGTGGCGATTCTCCGTACCAAGTCGGAGACCTGTTCTCAGTGGCCATCTGATGAGGTCTTGGAATATATCGCGCGCAAGATCCCCAACAATATCCGAGAGATGGAAGGGGCATTGACCCGAGTTCTGGCCTATGCCAATCTCATGCACGCGCCGCTGACTCTGGAGACAGCCCAGACCGCACTGGATGGGATCCTGGGCTTGGCCGTCGATCTCTCACCGGAGCAGATCCTCGCCGCAGTGGCCCAGCACTACAGCCTCGATGAAAAGCAGTTGATCGGGCGCAGCCGGCGCCGGGAGATTTCCCTACCCAGACAGCTATGCATGTACCTGATACGTGAGGAGACTGATGCCTCGTTGCCACAGATTGGCGAACTGTTGGGCGGGCGGGACCATACCACAGTGATGCACGGGTGTGAGAAGATTGGCGCTCAGATTGAAACGGATGAGGCACTGCGCAGCGCTTGGTTGGCGATCAAGGGCGCCTTGATGGAAAAGACGATTTACTAACCTTGTGTGGGCTGGGTGCGGGCCTACAGCCCATGCTGGAATGAGACAAAAAGCTCCCCGTGGCCAAAGCCACGGGGAGCTCTACGTATGGGCCTCAATCCTGCAGGGCCTCCAGACGGGCTTCGATGCGGGAGCGACGCTCCTGCTGCTCAGTCAAGCGGTCTCGCTGTCGCTGGACCACGTGGGCAGGAGCCTTGGAGACAAAGTTGTCGTTGTTCAACATCTCCTGGGCACGCTGGATCTCCTCATCCGCTTCGGCCAGCGCTTTGTTGAGGCGCTCCAACTCTTGCTCTAGATCTACCAGGCCGGCCAGCGGCAGGTAGGCCTCGACCCCCTCGGCTGCCACCAGCGCGACCGCCTTTTGTGGCTTTTCGTCCAGTGCCGGCACCAGCGTCAGTTGGTCGTTGTCCACCTTGCCCAAAAAGGTCAGGAGATCCCGTTGGGCCTCCAGCATGTTCAGTTTCCGCGCGCCAACAATGATGGCCGCCACACGTTTGCCTGGCGTCACATCAAACTCGGCCCGCGCGTTGCGGATCTGCCGGATCAAGTCCATCAACAGGCCCATGTTGTTCTCGGCTTCATCGTCGAGTTGTGCCTCGTCGATTTGGGGCCAAGGGGCCAACATGAGGGACTCACCCCAGCTTTCACCACCGGGCCAGCTGGCTTTGAGGTGCTGCCAGATCTCCTCGGTGACAAAGGGCATGAACGGGTGCAGCAGCCGCAAGGCCTTTTCCAGTACGGCGACCAGTGTCGCTTGCGCTGTCGATTTGGCGGCCAGGTCCTCGCCGTAGAGCCGTATTTTGCATGATTCTATGTACCAGTCGCAGAATTCGCTCCACAAGAAATCATTGATTCTGCGGCCCGCTTCACCATATTGGTGAGAGTCAAAAAGCTCGGTCACTTCGGCGATCAGACGGTTCAGGCGGCTGGTGATCCAGCGATCGGGCAGGGCCATGTCGGTGAATGGGCCGCCGGTGATGGTGCTCTCCAGGTTGCTGACCACAAAGCGAGCCGCATTCCAGATCTTGTTGGAGAAATTCCGCGCTCCCTCCAGACGACGCGGGTCGAGGTTCATGTCCTGGCCCGGTGTCGAACTGGTCAGCAGCGTGTAACGCAAGGCGTCGGCTCCGATCCGGTCAATGATGTTGAGCGGATCGTATTCTTCGATGTTCTCCATGGACTTGCTGATCTTTTTCCCGTGCTCGTTCCTGACGAGCCCATGCAGGTACACGATCTTGTAGGGGGACTTGCCGGTCATCTCGATGCCCAGCATCATCTCCCGCGCCACCCAGAAGAAGAGGATGTCGTAGCCGGTTTCGCGCATGTCGTTGGGATAGAAGCGGCGCATATCCGCAGTGTCCTGAGGCCAACCCAAGGTACTGAAGGGCCACAGTCCGGAGCTGAACCAGGTGTCCAGTACATCGGGATCGCGTCGCAGCTGGTCGCTACCACAGTGGGCGCACTCGGACGGGTTTACCATCTCGCAAGTCTGCTCGCCGCAATCATCGCAATACCACACTGGAATCTGATGGCCCCACCACAACTGGCGACTGATGCACCACGGCCGGATGTTCTCCATCCAGTGGTAGAAGCGACGCTCTTCCCGTTCGGGGATGATGGTCGTCTCGCCTTCGCGCACCGCTTTGATGGCTGCTTGGGCCAAGGGCTCCACGTTGCAAAACCATTGGGTGCTGATGCGTGGCTCGATGACGGTGTCACAGCGCTGGCAATGGGCGACGGCATGGTGATAGTCTTCGATACCCACCAAAAGGCCCTCATGCTCGAAATCGCGCACAATGGCCTCGCGACACTCGTACCGATCCAGACCCTCGTAGGGACCGGCCAGTTCGTTCATCTGCCCGATGTCGTTCAGCACGGTGGGCGCCTCCAGATTGTGGCGCAGTCCCATCTCATAGTCGTTGGGATCGTGGGCCGGCGTCACCTTGACCGCGCCGGTGCCGAATTCTGGATCGACGAGTTCATCGGTGATGATCGGAATCCGCCGCTCAATGGCGGGCAATACCGCGGTGCGGCCCACATATGAGCCAAACTTGGGGTGCGCCTCGTGGGTGGCGACTGCGGTGTCGCCCAGGATCGTTTCAGGGCGCGTGGTGGACATCTCGACGAACTCGGTGGCACCCTCTGCCCATCGCCCACTGCGCCATGGATGGCGAGGGCCCGCCCACTCCTCGTTGATGAGGGGATAGCGGATGGTCCACAGGTGGGTGTCGTGCTCCTCAGGGATGGCCTCCAGGTCGGAGATGGCACTCTGACAGCGGGGGCACCAATTGACTAGATAGGCGCCGCGGTAGATCAGGCCCTTGTTGTAGAGCCGCACAAAGGCGGTGCGCACTGCATGGCTGAGGCCTTCATCCAGCGTGAACCGGTCCCGGTCCCAGTCACAACTGATGCCCAGGCGTTTGTGTTGATCGGTAATGCGCGCGTGGTAGCTGTGCTTCCATTCCCAGACCTTTTCGACGAATTTCTCCCGACCCAAGTCATGGCGGCTGAGGCCCTCTTTGCGAAGCTCGCGCTCGACCACGTTCTGCGTGGCGATGCCGGCATGATCCGCCCCGGGCAAGAAAAGGGTCTCGTTGCCTTGCATCCGGTAGTAGCGCGTCATCAGATCCTCGACGGCGGCGGTCATAGCGTGACCCAGGTGCAGGGCCCCCGTGACATTCGGCGGCGGCATGGTGATGCACCACGCAGGTCCGTCGGCCCGGGCCAGCCCCTTCTCGAGCAGGGTCTCCGGCTTGAAGTATCCTTGCGATTCCCACCACTCGTAGAGTCGCCCTTCGGTAGTCTTGGGATTGTATTGTTTGTCCATTTTGGGTTGCTCAGTCATGTTCACTCATCCTTTCTCGATCGTTTGAGGCGTACCTGATGGACAGCGTGCGAACGTTGACATCAACGTCGTCCACGGTCATCACCTCCTCTCCTGATGGCGGATGAGCCTGGGCACCGATCCACTGTTGGTTCATCCTCTTCTCTTCTCCTCAACTCGTCTTGGCGAAAAGTCGCGATCAGGCGCCGGCTGCCCACATGGCATGTGTGTCGGTCAAAGCCGCCGCGCACCGCTCCGCCGTTACATGAAAACCCCTTTCGTCACAAGGACGAAAGGGGTCTCTTTCGCGGTACCACCTTGCTTAGCTGGTTCGACACCCGGCCCTACTGAATCCCTAGGCGCAGATGTGTCCCAGCCCGCTCTTGAGCGATAACGGATCTCCCCCGGGCTGGCCTATGCGGCTTGAGGCCTCTCGACCAGCCAACTCCCAGGCGACGTTCGGCGGATGGCTACTGTAGGGGGCTTGCAGCCGATGACCCCCCTCTCTACCGGCAGGATGGCCGTTCACCAGGCCCGTCCGCTTACTCCTCCTGATCACCGTCGCTACGGTATGGTGGGGCATATTCACTTGCCGGACATGCCCTTGTTGTGCAGATGGCACTGCAGCCGCGAGACCACAGGGTGCGTCGCGGGCCCCAGCAGGCCGAGGACCATCAGGTTGGCGGCATTATACCTGATTTTCACAACGCTGTCAAGTAGTTTGACAGATGCCAGTCGATGGAGTATAATCGGTTCGTTTGTGCAAAAGATGGTGCCAGACAAGCACTGAGGGCATAGCCCCTGGAAGGAATCGCAAAGAGGACATGAAGAACAGAAGAAACATCGTCTTGCTCGTTCTTATTCTGATCCTGGCCTTGGTTGCGGCCTATATTGATCTGCCCAGCAGTCCGGGCATCCATATCGACCTTGGGCCTATCTCAATCCAGCGCGATTTTGAGATCAAGCAGGGCCTGGACCTGCAGGGAGGCGTTCAGGTACTCCTGGAGGCCGATCTGCCGGAGGGGCAGGAGGTCGAGGCCGGTTCGATGGAGCAGGCGGCCCGGATCATTAGCAATCGTGTCAATGCTCTGGGTGTTGTGGAGCCACTGGTGCAGACGCAGGGAGCGGATCGCATCATCATTGAATTGCCAGGAGTCGGAGATCCTGACGAGGCCATCGCCACGATTCAGGAGACCAGTCTGTTGGAGTTTGTTGATGCAGGCTACGAATTCCTGCCCTTGGGCACGTTTGTGCAGACGACGTACCCGCAGCTTTGGAGCGAGGGGGCGACAACGGGGGACGCCGCCTCGATTGCCCCGACGCCAACGCCTACAGCGGAGACCGGGGTGACGACGACGCTATCCATTACCTCGCCGGAAACTACGGCACCGCTGGCACCAACGGATACAGGCCGGATCTATGCCACTGTGCTTACAGGGGAGCACCTTAAGTCGGCGAACCCGTACCGCGACCCACAAACTGGCCAATTTGGCATCCAGTTCGAGTTGACCGATGAAGGTGCGCAGATCTTTGCCGAGTTCACAACGAATAACGCGGACTATGATCAGCAGCCCTTCTACTACCTGTCTATTGTTCTGGACAAAGAGGTGATCTCTAGTCCGCATATCACCAGCCCGATCCCTGACGGACAGGGCCAAATCTCGGGTGACTTTACGCTGGAAGAAGTAGAGCGATTGGCGATCCAGCTCCGGTACGGTGCATTGCCCATTCCACTGCGAGTGGAAGCGGTGCGAACCATTGGCCCCACCTTGGGACAAGACTCGGTGGCGCGGAGCATCCGGGCAGGGGCTGTGGGGCTCCTCATTGTTCTCATCTTTATGCTGGTGTACTACCGGTTACCAGGCTTTTTGGCCGACCTGGCCCTGATCCTGTATGGGTTGCTCAACTTGGCTGTTTACAAGGCAGGATGGCCCATCCTCCTGGTGATCAGCCTGCTGCTGATCGTCAGCTACTTTGTCGAACGGCGCGACATCTGGCCGTTGATTCTGGGCGGGGTGATGCTCCTGCTCACCTTCATACTGGCCACGGCGGGCTTTGTGGGGGTCACCCTGACCTTGCCGGCCATCACCGGCTTTATTCTATCGACGGGTATGGCGGTGGATGCCAACATCTTGGTTTTTGAGCGGATGAAAGAGGAGTTGCGTGCGGGCCGCAGCTTGGGCTCGGCCATCGAGGCCGGTTTCAGCCGGGCGTGGACCTCGATCCGCGACTCGAATATCTCGACCTTGATCACCTGCGGTATCCTTTATTACTTCGGTTCGCAGTTCGGCGCCGGGGCGGTACAAGGCTTTGCCATTACCCTGGCGCTGGGTGTGATCATCAACATGTTCACCGCCATCACCGTTACCCGGACTTTTATGCGCTTGTTCTTTGACTGGCTCGGAGACAAGCTGGCATCCAACGACTTTTTGTTGGGCGTGTAGCAGGAAAAGGTGAGAGAGGCTTTGCTATGTTTACCATCGTAGAGAAACGACACTGGTACTTTTTGCTTTCGGCCCTGATCATCATTCCCGGCCTGGTGGCGATGGTCTATTCGATTGCGACGTACGGTTCGCCGATCAGACTGGGCATCGACTTTACCGGTGGCGCCTTGTTGGAGCTGCGGTTTGAGCAGCCTGTGCAGCCGGCAGAGGTACGCGATGTATTTGTCAACAGCGGGTTCTCTGGCACCACTGTGCAGACGACGACCGATGACCAGACCGTTCTGGTCCGTACCAAGCAGATGGAAGCCGAGACCCGGGTGCAAGTCCTCGACGATCTGACCGGGGCGTTTGGTCCGGTGGAGGAACTGCGCTTCGAATCAGTGGGTCCAGCCGTCGGCGCCGAGGTGACGCGCGCCGCTGCCATCGCGGTGGCGGTGGCGGCCCTCTTTATTCTGCTCTTTATCATCTTTGCCTTCCGGCGGGTGCCCAATGCGTTCCGTTATGGCGTGTGCGCCATTGCGGCCATGATCCATGACATTCTGGTCACTGTCGGCCTATTCTCCCTGGCGAGTCTGTTCCTGGGTTGGGAGGCCGATGCGCTGTTCCTGACGGCAATCCTTACCGTCATCGGCTTCAGTGTACAAGATACGATCGTGGTGTTTGATCGCATTCGGGAGAATATCGCCCGGCGCAGAGGCGAGCCCTTTGAGATGATCGCCAATCGCAGTCTCTTGGAGACGTTGCACCGCTCTCTGGCCACGCAGCTGAATGCCATTTTTGTCCTTATTGCGTTGGTGCTCTTTGGCGGGGCGACGATGAAGCAGTTTGTGGCCATTCTGCTGGTTGGCTTGCTTTCGGGGACCTACTCGTCGATCTTTAACGCGGTGCCCCTGCTGGTTGCCTGGCAAACCCGCAGACTCGTGGGCCGTCCCAGCAAGGCGACGGCATGAGGCCTGTCTGGCGACCGGCATGCGATCCGTCACCCGGCGTTCCTGGTCACTTTGAGTCGTGGGGTCCTTCTACCTTGACCGCCCACTGAACTTTGCCCATCGCGGCGCCAGCCACGCTGCACCGGAGAATACTCTGGCCGCCTTTCTGCTGGCGGTGGAGATGGGGGCCGATGGGGTTGAGTTCGATGTGCAGCTCTCCAAGGATGGGGAGGTGGTGGTTATCCATGACTTTGTGTTGGAGACCACGACTGACGGCCGGGGAGCTGTGCGGGATCACACCTTGGGCGAACTCAAAGCACTGGATGCCGGGAGCCGGTTCAGTGCCGAATTCGCCGCTGAGCGCATCCCCACGCTGCAAGAGGTTGTCGACGCTGTCGGTGATGCTTTGTTGTTGAACATCGAGCTCAAGACCGCCAGCTGGCGAGATGATGGCCTGGCGGCTGCCGTGGGGCGTCTCATCGTTGATCGCGGTTTGGAGGAACGGGTAGTCGTCTCATCCTTCAGCCCCCTGGCAGTTCAATGGATGCGGCGGCACCAGCCCGTGGTTCCGCGGGGCCTGTTGTACGCGCCCGATTCCCCTTGGTTCTTGCGCAGCCCCTGGGCGCGCCTTCT
>JASFOV010000166.1:0-8858 GCA_050116355.1 Anaerolineae bacterium | reverse complement strand
CGATGGGCTGCTCTACATTGGTAGCTACGACCACAATCTCTATGCCCTGGATGCTCAAGAGGGCACCTTTCAATGGAAGTGCCCGGCTGAGGGGGGCATTGCCTCCACACCGTGCATCCACGAGGACTTGCTGTTGGTCGGCTCCGAGGATGGAAAATTCTATGCCATCTCTCGGGAGCTGGGCACTGTGCGTTGGACAGTGCAGACCAAGGGCTGCCTGCGCTCCTCGGCCCGAGTGCAGTATGGTCACGCCTTCTTTGGTTCGGACGATGGTTGTCTGTATGCGGTTAACGTCGAGACGGGGCGGATGATCTGGCGCTTTGAGTCGGCGGGTCCCATTCGCTCCACCCCTCTGATTCTCAACGAACTGATCTATGTCGGCTCGGATGATGGTTATGTTTATGCCATCGAGATGCGGTCTGGCCATCAGAAGTGGCGCTACAACACCAATCGCCGTGTGACCTCTTCTGCCGCCTGGTCGGAGAACCTCATCTTCATCGGTTCGGCCGATGGCAGTCTCTATGCTCTCAATGCGCGCTCTGGCTGGCCGGTGTGGCGGCTGCGTACCAAAGGTTATGTGTTCTCCTCCCCGGCCGTGGACGGTGAAACCGTTTATGTTGGCTCCGCTGACTCGAGCTTGTACGCCGCCGATATCGATTCCGGTCGAGAACTGTGGCGGTACGAATCCGGCGGCCCCATCACGTCCTCGCCGGCAGTGTTCGACAACACGGTGTACGTGGGCTCCAACGATGGCGCGCTCCACGCGGTCGATGCGCGGCGGGGGCGTGGCCTCTGGCAGTATGTGACCGGCGGGCCCATCGCCTCATCGCCCTTGGTTTCGCAGGGTGTGGTGTATGTCGGCTCCACCGATCACGCTGTCTATGCCCTGCCCGTGTAGCAGGGGGAAGGATAGGCCTTTGTGACTCTAGATCGAGCAAGGGACGCGTTGCGCCACCTGTTTGCCGGGGCTGAGGATTCGCAAGACGGGGTGGATGATACCAAAGAGATGGCGATCGTGGACCCCGCTGGCCCCGATGCCATCGATAAAGGGCCTGTGCCCAGTACCCACGACCTGCAGGTTGGCATTGCCTCTGACCCTGGGCGTATCCGCGATCACAACGAGGATGCCAGCTTGGCCTGGCACTTTGTTCTGGCCCAGCTGGGCCGGCCTCCGTTACACGTTGGCCTGTTCATCGTAGCCGATGGCATGGGCGGACACGCCAGGGGCGAACAGGCCAGCGCGCTGGCCATCCGCACAGTGGCCGCCCATGTAATACAGAGTGTCAATCTACCCCTGCTGGTATCTGAGGATGGTACCCCCGGCAGCGAGCCCATCCACGACATCCTGGCGGACGGCATGCGCATGGCCCACGAAGTGGTGGCGCAGCGGCTTCCCGAAGCGGGCACCACCCTGACCATGGCGCTGGTGCTGGGCGACGGCGCCTACATTGCCCACGTGGGGGATAGCCGTGCCTACCAGGGGGAGCGCGGTCGTCTCACCCTGCTAACACAGGACCACTCGGTGGCGGCTCGCCTGCTCGAAATGGGCCATGCCTCTCCGGAAGAGGTCGCTTCTCAGCGCAACATCCTATATCGCGCTTTGGGCCAAGGGGTCCAGGTCGAGCCGGATATCCTGTACCATGATCTGTCGTGGGGTCAGTATCTGCTGATCTGCTGTGATGGTCTGTGGGGCAAAGTCACTGATGCCGAGATTGCGGCCATCATCGACAACGCCCCAACCCCCGACCTTGCCTGTCAAGCTCTGGTCAAGTTGGCCAACCAGAATGGGGGTGAGGACAACATCTCGGTAGTCTTGGCGGCACGAGGATGGCCGTTGCCCGACCGCGAGGCCGTGGAGAGTCCGCCCGCAGAAGAAGGGGCGTAGGCAGATGGACTTTGAGCAGGATTACTATGCCTTGCTCGGTGTCTCTCCCGGTGCCACTGAGCGAGCTATCAAACGAGCCTACCGCCAATTGGCTCGCCGCTATCACCCCGACACCACCTCCGAAAAAGATGCTACCGACATCTTTGTCCAAATACAAGAAGCCTACGAAATCCTGATCGATGAGGAGAGACGTGAGCTGTACGATCAATGGCGGGCGCGCCAGGGATTTGATGGCCCACCGCCATTGACCCTGCGACTCACCCCCAGCCAGGGCGTGTTGCCCTGTTTGGGTGAACCCCAAGCGCTATACGTGCTGTTGGAGCTCCTGGCCTCCGACGAGATTGAGAGCCCGCGCCTTCCGTTGAATCTGTGTTTGATCCTGGACCGGAGTACGTCCATGCGTGGCGCCCGTCTGCAACAGGTAAAGGAGGCGGCTCGCTACATCGTTGGCCAGATGGGACCGGAGGATGTCTTGTCGCTGGTGGTTTTCAGTGATCGGGCCCAGGTGGTGTTGGCCGGTCGGCGGGGATTCGACCGGGCCGAGGCGACGCGGGCAATTGGCGGCATCCGGGCCGGCGGCGGTACTGAGATCCTGCAGGGCCTGCAGCTTGGGTTTCAGCAAGTGCAACGGTTCACCGGCTCTGACAAAGAGCAGATTGACCACATGATCCTTCTCACGGACGGCCAAACCTATGGCGACGAGGAAGGCTGTCTGGCTTTGGCTGCGGAGGCGGGGGAACTTCGCATTCCCATCACCACCATGGGCATCGGCTCCGATTGGAACGACGAGTTACTGGATCAGGTCTCCACAAAGAGTGGCTCGCTGGGCGGAGCGGTCTACATCGACTCCAGCGCCAAGATCGCCAAGGCCTTTCACGATCGTGTCCATGGCTTGGGTAGCATCTTCGCGCAGCATCTGACGATGTCGTTCCACCTATCTCCGGGTGTATCGATCGATCGGGCCTTTCAGGTGGCGCCACTGATGAATCCGCTTTCCCTGGACGGAGACGTGGTCAGACTGGGCGCTTTGGAGAGACAGAACCCCCAAGCGGTGGTCCTTGAGCTATTGGTCGACAGCCATAGCCCTGGGGCGCACCGGCTGCTCCGGGTAGATGTCGAAGGGGATGTGCCGGCGCTGGGCAACCAGCAGGCACGTGTGCAAAAGACGCTGACCATGTCCTTTGACGCGGACTTGGACCGGCGTCTATTGGTCCCGCCCGACATTGTATCGGCCATGGGCAAACTGACCGTTTACAAGATGCAAGAACGGGCCATGTCCGAGATCGAAGGTGGGCAGATCGATGAGGCGGTGCAACGGCTCAAAACCATGGCCACCCGACTGTTGAGCTTGGGCGAGACAGAGCTGGCGCGGGTTGCCCTCCTCGAGGCGGGACGGCTGGCCCATACAGGCGGGCTTTCGGCTGAGGGACGAAAACAGATTCGCTACGGCACCAAGGGGTTGTCCATCTTGCCCAAAGGAGTGCAGGAATGATCAAGTGTCCATTCTGCGACAGTGTCTATCCGGAAAACACGCTCTTTTGCGATGAATGCGGGTCCTACCTTTCCCCAAGCAGCGATCAGGGAACGGATCCCTTGCAGGGGCAGACGGTTGCCGAGATGGAGCGGGGGGAGGGGGTGGAGATCTCCTTCATGACGTTGGTACTGGATATTGAATCTGGGGGATCGATCGAGCTGCCTTTGTCCAAAGAGGTAGTCCTCGGCCGGCTGGACGCCAGCCGGGCTGTCTTTCCCGATGTCGACTTGACCAGTGAACAGGGCCTGGAAAAGGGAATCTCGCGCCGCCATGCTCGCATTTCCCGCAGGGCCAACCAAGTCTTTATCGAGGATCTCAACAGCCTGAATGGCACCTATCTCAACGCCAACCGGTTGGTGCCCGAGTTGCCCTATCCTATCAAGGATGGCGATCAGATACAATTGGGCAAATTGGTCCTAACGGTGGGCCTGAAATAATCGTATGACAGCGTCCCCCAGCAAACCAGCAAGAGAGTGAGAGCTATGGCTATTGATGTAATTCTCCATTTGCACAACGAAGACCCGGTGATCGCCGAGATCGAGTCCCTTCCCGATCCAATGGCACAGTGTATCATTATCACCAACCCCCGCCGGCGTGATGGTCGATCCTTACACTATGTCACCGAGGGTGCGACCTCCTTCATCTTCCCTTGGACGCGGATCACCTTCATTGAGGTCATGGGCGAAGAGGAAGAAACAGAAGTAGTCGAGTTCTTCCGCGACGACCCGTAAAGACCGTCTTGCCCTCAGCAGGGGGTCGGTGTGCCTTGCCTCCGCTTCTCACCAGGACCATGGAGGTTGTCGTGTTGGGCCGCGTAAGATAGCGACCCCTTACCGCACCTGGGTGATGATCACCTGCGCCGCCCCGGCCAGGCGTAACATCATATCCACCCGGCCGCGGGTCTCTTCCGTGACCAAGGCGATCATATTGCCCCCCCAGCCGGCTCCGGAGAGCTTGGCGCCCAATGCACCCCCTTCCCGGGCGGCCGCCACTAGCCGGTCCAGTTCTGGACAACTGACCCCCATCCTCCGCAATAGATCGTGGTTCTCGTCCATCAAGCGCCCCACAGGGTTCGTGTCTCCCTGTTCGATGGCGCTCCGCGCCGCGGCGGCAATCTCGCCGGCGCGGGCAAAGAGAGGCTCATAGCGCTCTGGCTCGGCCTCATAGCGGCGCCGTAAGTCCCCGACCACCTCCTTGGTCGAACTCTCGATGCCTGTGTCGGCGATGGCCAGCAGAAAAGGCTTGCCCACCCAGAACACCTGACGCGTCACCCCTCTCACAAAATAGACCGGCTTTTCGAAGGCGATCACCGTGTTGTCAATGCCCGAGGGTGTGCCATGGTAGAGGATCTCTGTTTGGTAGACCAAGTCGGAGATCTCCTGGGATGGGAACCAGCGATTCAGCTCCTTGCCCAGTGCGCGCACAATCGCGGTGGAGATGGCTGCGCCGCTGCCCATCCCCCGCGCGATGGGGATCGTAGAGGTGATCGAGATGGTCAGGTCGGGATCCAGATCAGGGCCGATCTTTTCCAGGGTCAGGCGGACGATATGGGCCAGCGGATCGTTTTCGTCCGCCTTGCGCACATGGATCTGGCGGTCCAGATCTACAGCATCGATCACCACCCCTTCGCCTTCGGAACCTGGCATGATGGTCGCTTGTGCCCGGACATCGGTCACGGGCACGGCAATGGCCGGTCGCCCGTAGACCACTGCGTGCTCGCCGAACAAGATCACCTTGCCTGACGCATATCCCTGTGCCATAATTCAGCTCCCGATCGATTGCGCCTATTGTACCATGGATAGAAACCGGGGACAATCCTTCATGGGGTCAAAAGTCCCCACCCGCTCGCAACCGGCCCCACCAGCCGCCCGTGCTGGCCGCAGGACAGTGCAGGACAGCACCGGACAAGGTCCGACAGTGCAGCACAAGTGCCAGCCCGGCGGAAGCCCTTGACGCTGTATTTCGATGCTTTTATTCTTATTTTGGGTTAACTTTTGGTGATTTCACGGCTCAATTACACTGTCACACTTGCCTCATGCACGATTTTAGGGTATAATGGGCCAATCTGATGTATGCCCGCTAGACCTCTGGGGTGGCAGCCGCTGATGAGCACAAGGTAGAAAGAGGCCAGTACGTTGACCACGGATCGAGTTCCGCCAACCAACTCTGATACTCACATCGAGATGCTTATGCAATTGGGCCTGGCCGCCGCCAAAGCGGGGCAGCGGGCACGGGCGCGCCGCTACTTTGACCAAGTGCTGCGTATGGAGCCTACCAACCTCGAGGCCCATTTGCAGCGGGCCGAGCTAGCCGATGACCCGCGGGAGGCCATGGCCTTTCTGGCGCAAGCGCTCGAACTCGACCGTGGCAACGAGCGCGCCCGCAAGGCGCTGCGGGAGCGACGCCGGCAGGCCGGCAATCAGCCTCCCTATCGTCCTGCGGTGGTGCCCGCCCCAGCTCCGTCCCCAGCGCCCGTTCCTGGTCCCTTGGTCCCGGTCCCCGAGTCTCCAAGTCGACGGATTCCCAGTAGTGTGTGGGTCGCCCTTTCGGTTTTGATCTTTTCCGTCGTTCTGATCCTGATCGTGACCATCGACGCCCCTGGAGCGGTGGTAGCTGCATTGATGCCGACGGACACCCCGACGCCAACGCCTACCTTCACGCCGACACCCACGCCCACCCCGACCTATACGCCTACCCCGACGCCCACCTTTACGCCGACACCCACCTTCACCCCGACGCCCACGCCTACGCCGACCTCTACGCCCACGCCGACGCCCACCCCGACCAAAGTCCCGCCGGATAAGAGCCAGTCTCAGAAGTGGATCGAGATCGACCTGTCGCAGCAACGGCTGTACGCCCACGAGGGACAGCGTACGGTGCTCACCGCCGTCGTCTCGACCGGAACGCGCTACACTCCTACGGTCACGGGCCGGTACCGGATCTATGCCAAGTACACCTACGCTTCGATGAGCGGGCCGGGGTACTATTTGCCCAACGTGCCGTACACCATGTACTTTTACCGCGGCTATGCCATCCATGGCACGTACTGGCACAGCAACTTTGGCACGCCGATGAGTCATGGCTGCGTGAATATGAAGACATCACAGGCCCGCTGGCTCTTCAATTGGGCGCCCAAGGGCACCCTCGTCGTTGTGCACCGCTAGATTCGAGGACCGAGATGATCACACCCGCTGGTGTCGAGTGCCGGTACTACTATGAGGATTATTTTCGAGGTCGGGAGCGCCAGGAGTGCCGGCTCATCGACCAGAATCCCCAGTCGGAGCCCTGGGTGCCCAAGCTGTGCGGCAATTGCCCGGTGCCCGGCATCCTGCGGGCCAATGCCTGCCCCCACCTGGTCCTGGAGGCCCAAGTGAAGAAGGGGTTCTTGGGTCTAGCGCGCAAAGTGGTCGTCAGCGCTGTGTGCGCCAAGTACGTCGTCGAGGTGCCCGAACCGCATATCGGTTGCGGTCATTGCCACGAGGAGAGGCCTGGGGCGGAGATTTTTGGCTTGGAGTAGCGCGGGCGCAGACAGCGCCGCGATTCCCTGCGCACAACCGTAGAACATAGAACAGTCCTCCGGACGGCAACGTCCGGAGGACTGTGGGGTTAAAACTGTCTACCAGCCCGGAGCTAGACTTCCACTTCCTCTTCGGAAATCGCCAAGTCCACCGGGATGGCTTCTTGTTTCTCAAAGACCAACCCTTGCTCCTCGCCTTCCCCACCCTGCAGCTCGACGAGCACATGATCGCCCGCTTCGAACTCGCCACGCAGGATGCGCTTGGATAGGGGGCTTTCCACGTGGCGCTGCAGCGTCCGGCGCAGCGGACGCGCTCCAAAGGCGGGGTCATAGCCCTCCTGCGCCAGCCACTTGCGAGCGGTCGGGGTGAGATCGACCGAGATGCCGCGTTCCAGCAGTCGCTCGCGGATCTCTTGCATCTGCAGGTCCACGATCTGTTCCATATGCTCGCGGGTCAGTGTGTGGAAGATGATTACCTCGTCGATACGGTTCAGGAACTCGGGACGGAAGGTCCGTCTCAGGCCATCCTCGATCTTTTTCTTGCTCTCTCGCTCTTCCTCGTCGCCGTCGCTGGAGCGCAGAAAGCCCAGGGTGCCGCCGGCCTTGGCGTACTCGGTCCCGATGTTGGAGGTCATGATCAGCACCGTATTGCGAAAGTCCACAATTCGGCCCTGCCCATCCGTTAACCGTCCATCCTCCAAGATCTGGAGGAGAGCGTTCCATACGTCGGGATGCGCTTTTTCGATCTCGTCAAAGAGCACGATCTGGTATGGGCGGCGGCGTACGGCCTCGGTGAGCTGCCCACCTTCCTCGTAGCCGACGTACCCCGGCGGCGCGCCAAACAGGCGGCTGACCGTGTGTTGTTCGCGGTACTCGCTCATATCGATCCGGACCAGCGCGTCCTCATCGTCGAACATGAACTCGGCCAAGGCTTTGGCCAATTCTGTTTTGCCCACCCCCGAGCTTCCGAGAAAGATAAAGCTGCCGATGGGCCGTCGCGGATCTTTGAGGCCGCTCCGGGCGCGGCGGATGGCGTCGGCCACAGAGTTGATAGCTTCATCCTGGCCCACGATCCGCTCGTGGAGGTGTTCCTCCATGTTTAGCAAGCGCTCGGCCTCGGTCTGCATCAGGCTGGTCACTGGAATGCCCGTCCAATTGGCCACCACCTCGGCGATGTCTTCGGCTTCGACGACCTCGTCGAGGCCTGCCTCCTGGCGCCACGCATCCCGTGCCTGGTTGAATTCATTTTCCAGTGCCAGTCGCTCAGCTTTGTACTCGGCCGCGCGTTCGTAATCGCGTGTCGCCCATGCTGCCTCTTCCTCAGTGGCTAGCTTCTGTAGTTTGGACTTTTTCTCCTTGAGATCGGCCGGCATCGAGTAGATCGCCACGCGCAGCTTGCTGGCCGCCTCGTCCATCAGATCTACGGCCTTGTCGGGCAGGTGGCGGTCGGTGACATAGCGGTGGGACAACTGGGCGGCCGAGACCAGAGCTTCCTTGGTGAAGGTCACGTTGTGGTGCGCTTCGTAGCGGTCGCGCAGCCCTTCGAGCATCAGGATTGTCTCCTCCACCGATGGCTCTTCGACCCAGATCGGGGCGAAGCGACGTTCTAGGGCGCTGTCCTTTTCGATGTAGCGGCGGTACTCGTCAGGTGTGGTGGCGCCCACACAGCGCAGTTCCCCACGAGCCAGGGCCGGTTTCATCATGCTCGATGCGTCCAAAGCGCCCGCGGCGCCGCCCGCACCGACGACGCTGTGCAGCTCGTCGATGAAGAGGATGATGTCCCCTTCCGCTTGCTGGATCTCTTCCATGGCACCTTTGAGGCGTTCCTCGAACTCGCCCCGGAATCGCGTGCCGGCTACCATGGCGCCCAGATCCAACTGTACCACCTGCTTGCCGCTGAGGATCTCCGGGACATCGTCTTC
>JASFOV010000165.1:0-8876 GCA_050116355.1 Anaerolineae bacterium | reverse complement strand
GGGCGGAGTGCAGAGGAGGAGGGCGGCCAGCGGATCGGCTTGGGCCCCGGCAGCGTCCAGGCGGTCCAAGGGGATGCCGATCAAATCAGCAGCCATGTGGGGCGCCAGCGCGCCTACATCATCGCGTCCCAGGACGGCGGCCCCGCCCCGTGTGCCCAGCCACAGCGCCTCCTCGGCGCTCATGGCCGTCGCCCCCTCCTTCACGCGCTGGAGCAGCATGGATTGGCGTGCTTCGGCCAGCATGTGGCCGCTGTCATTGCTGGCGCTGCCGTCGACCGCCAGCCCGACCTTGACTCCGGCGTCGATCATAGCCCGGATCGGCGCGATGCCCGAGCCCAAGCGCATGTTTGAGTTGGGGCAGTGGGCCACGCCTGTGCCCGTTTCGGCCATCTGCTGCCTTTCCTCTTTATTGACATAAACGCAGTGGGCCCACCACACCTCGGGTCCCATCCAGTTGAGCTGTCGCATCAATTCCACGGGACGCACCCCGAATTTGCGCAGGCAGAAAGCCTCTTCGTCGAGGGTTTCGGCGACGTGCGTGTGGAGGGACAGTCCTCGTTCGCGGGCAAAGGTCGCCGAAGCGTGCATCAGCTCGGGTGTCACTGAAAACGGGGAGCAGGGGGCAATAACGATGCGACACATCGAGTAGGCTGCCGGATCGTGGTATTTTGCCACGACCCGCTCGCAGTCTTCCAGGATCTGGTCTTCGTCCTCCACGACCGAGTCCGGCGGTAGCCCACCCTTGGACTGGCCGAGCGACATGCTCCCCCGGCTAGGATGAAAGCGCACGCCTAATTCCTGGGCGGCGCGGATCTCGTCGTCGATGCGGCTGTCATTGGGGTAGAGGTACAGGTGATCGGCGACCGTCGTGCAGCCGGACAGCACCAACTCGGCCAGCGCGATGAGCGCGCTGATATAGACGGCCTCACCGGTCAGCCCGGCCCAGATGGGATACAAAGCACGCAGCCAATCAAACAACTCGGCGTCCTGCGTGGCCGGCAAGGCGCGGGTCAAGCTTTGGTAGAGGTGGTGGTGGGTGTTCACGAGGCCGGGCAGTACGATCATGCCCGTGGCGTCGAGAACCCGGTCGGCGGTGGGCGGCAGGTCGGCCGTTGGACCTACCTGGCGGATGATATTGTCCTCGATGAATAGACCTCCGCCGGGAATGCGACGGCGGCGATCATCCATGGTGATGAGCATAGACGCGTTTCGAACCAACAGCGTAGTCATTGTCGCAGCCTCGTCCTGTGCGTGATATGGGCATTCTAGCATACCTGCAGGCAGAAGTCAACGACTTTGAATCGTCTGTTGGGCGGATTTTTCTGTCCGCCTGCAACTTGTGCTATAATGACACTGCTATGTGGCTATACGTGCAGATTGCAGCGTATGCTGGCCTTGTTCTGGGCTACGGGCTCCTACTGCTGCTGGCTGTCCGCTATCGGAATGGATATGGCCGGGGCGAGCCGTCGTTGAGATGGATGGTGGGACTGACAGCGCTATGGGCGCTGGGGCTTGGTCTGCTAGCCCTCTTGACGGGCGGGACTTGGTGGTCCTTCGTAGAGCGGAGGACGGCACAGATCGGTGTGGTAATCTTGGCGCTGCTCGCCGCCGAATTTGCCGATGCCTTCATGCGGCACCCCAGTAGCTGGCGATACCGGTTGGCCTTGGCGCTGCCCCTCGCCCTGGCCGCCCTCGCGGTGGACATCCTGCCACTCCAGCTTTTGCTTTTCGACCAGGCGGGGATCGATCTGGGCGGATTGCTGTGGATGCTCGCTTGGTTGCTGGTGAGTGTGATCACCTGGGTAACTTGGCTAGTCGCTTTCCGGCAGGCCGCCGGCTACAAGCATCGCAACCGGTTGCGCCATCTTGGGCTGTCGTTGACCGCCTTTGCTTTGGGGGACTTGCTGATCTTGAGTTGGGGTGCGATCCGCGTCCCGATCGGTCTGACGGTGCGCTTGGCAGGGCTATTATTCGCCATCCTCGCTGTTCGCCGTCATGATCTGCCTGACCTCAGACTGGTGGCATCGCGCTGGCTGCGTTTTGCCCTGCTGGTCGGGGCTGTGGCCGTCCTGTATATGGGCGTGGTTGCCATCTTTGGCTATGTCTTTGATCTCTATCCTAGCGGATCCGATGCGTGGCTGGTGATCACGGGTCTGGGTCTCGCCCTATTGGCTGCCGTTGTTGTCGATGTAGCATTGAGCCCGTATCTCGATCGCTTATTGGATCGGATCCTTCTAGGGCCGGGATACAACCTTCAGAAGGCACTGCGCACCTACAGCCAGCAGAGCACAATGATCCTGGGCCTGGACCGGCTGGCCGATACTACGCTCGACTGGTTGGCCAGGACGCTGCATGTGGAAAGATCCGTCTTTTTCTTGTTCGAGTCCGAGAGCAAAGGCCGGACACGGTTGGAGCCGCTGCGGGCGACCTTTGTGCCGGTTCCAGGAGCCAAAACCTTTGGAGCTGGCAGCCGGTTCGTCGCCCACTTTTCCAACCTCAAGCGACCCCTTAGCCAGTACGATCTGGACATGCTGACCTGGTTCCAACTCATGCCCGTAGACGAGCGGCAGTGGCTCCAGGGGTTGGGATTGGACCTTTACATACCTGTTCTCGTCGGCGATCAGCCGGTAGCGCTGCTGGCATTGGGCTCGCGAGCCGGTGGCCAACCCTACGCTGAAGCGGATGTGGAAACCTTGATGACACTCGCCCACCAGACCGGGACAGCACTGGAGAATGCCCGATTGGTGAGCGACTTGCAGCAACTGGACGCCCAGCTGTCCGAGACGAACCAACAGCTCCAGGACCTGAATGTTGAGTTGGCCGAGACGAACCGCCAACTGCGCCGCCTGGACCAGACCAAGACCGACTTTGTCGCCATTGCCTCGCACGAGCTGCGTACCCCATTGTCGCAGATCTATGGCTACTCCGATATCCTTTCCAGCATGGATGGTGATGAACTGAGCGATGTTCAGTCGGTGCACCTTTTTGTTCAAGGTATCTCCCAGGGCGCCAAGCGTCTGAAACGGGTCGTTGATGCCATGTTGGATGTATCGTTGATCGATGCAGACGCGTTGGTGCTGTCGCCCGTCGAGTTTTCTCTGGGCGCCGCGGTAGCTGATGCGGTAGCTGCCGTCCAGCCGCTGGCGGATCAACGGGCCCAAACGATCTCTGTGGAAGAATCAGCGGATATGCCTCTGGTCAAGGCGGACAGAGGGCGGATTAATCAGGTCCTGCTCGGCGTCTTGGGCAATGCTATCAAGTTCACGCCGGATGGAGGGAATATCGAGGTCTTGGTACATTCAGGCTCCATCCCAGTCGGCGAGCCACACGTCCAAGTGGATGTCGCTGATTCGGGCATTGGCATCGAACCCGACCAGCAGGATCTGGTGTTCGAAAAGTTCTATCGGGCGGAGAATCCTCTGTACCACAGCAGCGATGATGCGGCTTACAAAGGGGCGGGACCGGGCTTGGGACTGGCCATTGCGCGCGGTATTGTCGAGGCCCACGGCGGGCGGATCTGGGTCGAGAGCCCAGGGCGCGATGAGGCTACTTGCCCAGGCAGTGTCTTTCGTATCCGGCTGCCTGTGGCCAGCCAGATAGGAGGGTGACCGGATGTCCAGGCGTTTTCCAGATCTCAAACTGTGCCCTGGCGCAACATTTGATGACCTCGATCCCAAACAGATTGAGGCCTATCGCCAGGAGCTGGACCGTCGCCGTCCGGGCTCACCCTTGATCCGGTTGTCTACAGAGGAACTGCTGGCCCAGGTTGGCGCGTTGGGTGGCAAGTCCAAGCGCCGTCCAACATTGGCCGGCATCCTTTTCTTTGGCCGCGAACCGCAACGGTTCTATCCTTCCCTCACCGTTACTTTTATGCACTTTGCCGGTTCGTCCACGGCGCGCGCCGACCCCGATGCGCCCCTCTACCTGGACAATCGCGAGTTCTCGGGCATATTGCCGGCGGTGATCGATGCAGCCCGATCGACTCTGTATGACAAATTGGGCAAAAAGGCCATGGTCGATGGCTTTGTGCGTCAAGAGCTTCTCGAGTACCCCGAATTCGCCTTCCGGGAGGCAATCGTCAATGCTGTTGGTCATCGCGATTACTCGCTGGAGGGGAGCTTTGTCCAGATCCGTCTGTTCGCTGACCGTCTGGAGATCCAGAGCCCGGGCGGGCTGGGTGGCCAGCTCACCGTAGACAATATCGTATACGAGCAATTCACCCGCAACCCGCACGTTATGGGCCTGCTGGAGGATTATGGCTATGTCGAACGGCGCGGCTTGGGTGTGGACCAAATGATCCGCTCGATGCGCGAGGCGGGCCGCGAGCCACCTGTGTTTGAGGACCGGGGGACGTCGTTCTGGGTGACCTTGAAAGGGCGGGAGGGTGCGCCCGTCATCTCCCAGTCCGACGTGACTCGACTGGGTCTCAATGAACGCCAAGTTGCTGCCCTGGAATTCCTGGCTGCCCGCGGTCGCTTGACCAACCGCGAGTACCAGCAGGAGTTTGACATATCAGAGCGGACGGCACTCTACGATCTGCAGGGATTGGTGGAGGCCGGAATCGTGTTGCCCGTCAGCAGTGGTCGAGGCCGGTACTATATCCTGCGTGACTAAGCGCCCGGTCCCCGTGGTGAAAATAGAACACGTGTTCTGCTTGCTGTGTTATTTGCGGGTTTTCTTGCGGGTTTTCTGCGGAATAGCTGTTTGTTGACGGTGACCTAGTAGCGCCTGGCGCTTTCCAGCCGATTTGGAGGAACTCTGTGCCAGGACCTACTCCCTGTGCTTCCCCTCGTTCCACGTCTTCCCTTGGAGGCCGTTCCGTTGCTACACAACAAAGAAGGCTACCGTGCCCGCGACGACGAGCATCACCACCAAGGGCGGCAGTAGGACGCGGCGCAGGGTGACGGCGCCGAGGGTCAGCGCCATGCCGCCCTTGACCACCGTGTTGGCAATGGTTGCCAGGACAATGGCGCGGGCAGCGGTCTCGACCGCTACGCTACCACCTGGTTTGGCCAGTTCAGCCATGGATAGGGTGATGGCGTCGACGTCGGCAAAGCCGGCGAGGACCGCAGCCGCGTACAGGCCTGTATCCTGGAAATAGAACTGGGCAGCCTTGGCCACCACCAGGATGACGGCGTAAAGAATGCCAAACTGGATGGCCGGTCGTAGTTCAAACGGGTTGGACAGTTTTACCTCGCCCTCGTCCGTCGCACGTTGGGCGAAGAAGTAGAAGGCACAGAATACCAGCCCGGCGACCATGGACAGGATCATGGGGGGCCACAGGGCCCTGAGCAGGGACTGGTTCAGGATGGCTACTTCGACGAGCACCCGGCCGAACATCACGGTCCAGGCCAGGGTGATGGCCAGGGCGAAGGGGCGAGCCAGGTCGATGTGATCCTTGCTGCGCTCGGAAAAGCTGAGGGTTACCGCCGTGCTCGAAGCCAGCCCGCCGAGTAACCCGGTCAGGCCAATGCCCCGGCGTGGCCCAATGACCTTGATTAGCAGGTACCCGAGGAAACTGATGCCCGAGATGAGGACGACCATCAGCCAGGTTTGGTAGGGGTTAAACGCATCGAACGGTGGCGGGCCGTATGTTTCGTTGGGGAGCACCGGCAAGATGAGCAGCGAGATAATGGCGAATTTTAGGGTAGCGTACAGGTCCTCCCGGGAGACGCGTTCCGCAAATCCGTGCAGCTGTGGCTTCAGGGTCAAGAACCCAAACGTCACCACCGCGAGGGCGGCTGCCACGTCGAGATAGTCCCAATAGGACAATGCACCGGCGACAAAAACCACCAGGGCTGCGGTCTCGCTCGTGACCCCGATCCGCCCTTCTCGGGCGTTAAACGTATAGGCGATGGCGATCAACAGGCCAAGCAGTAGGGCGATGGCCGCCAGCGCCCAGCCATTGCTCAGATCGCTGATGAGGGCTGCACCGCAGCCCAGGAGGGCGATCAGGGGAAACGTCCGTACTCCAGCAAAGGACTTGACCTCTTCTTGGAGCCGCGCGAATTCGCGCTCCAGTCCGATAAGCAAGCCGATGAGCAGAGCAACGCCAAAGCGCAGGACGATCTCCGAATGCCCCATGCTATTTCATTCCTAGAAGAACGATGCACTCAGGGCGATGAGCAACTGCCCGCCATAGTACAGGAACAGGCCCAGCCGGTTGGCCTCAAACGGATGGCGAAAGCGATTGATGGCCAGTACCAGATCCGATAGTAAGAAGAGGATTGCGCCCACTGTCAACAGCCAGGCCTGGGTGGTGGTGAATGCGTCGCCAAAAAAGGCCGAAGCGGCGCGGTTGACCATCAGGCAGATGATGAGGATATAGACGATGACGGGTCCCTGCATCGAGCCCAAACCGGGTCTGAGGTACAAGAAGACAATCACAGCAAAGGCTAGGAGCAATGCGCCGGTGATCATGTCTTGGGTATGGAACCCGTTGGGCAGGGTGAAGGCAATGCAGTAGATGACGTGGGCCAGCAGAAACAGGATCAGCCCAATGAGGAATGCCTTGTTCGACTCGAACATCAGGGCCACATCACCGCCCAGGGAAAACAGCAGGCCTAGGGTGACCCACAACGTGAAGGACGGCTGCGCGTTGGGCTCCAGCAGCGAAAGCAGCGCCACAGCGATGACTAGTAGCGTCGATAGGGGCTTGACGATGTAGACCTGCTGCTTGTTGCCTCGAAACTCGGCTCGGACCAACAGGACTACGCTCACGACCAGAAACGGAATTGGGATCCAAGAGGCCAAGATGGCTCAACTCCTTTCGGTTATCAATGCAGGACTAGGTACCCCCACGCAGCTGCTGCATCCTCCCGGGCAAGGCGGACGATCGGAGACAGCGAACGTCCCTCCTGGCTAGCGGCACAAGCATTATAACATACCAAAGACCTTGGGGCAAACAGGTTCGAGAATGGGATGCCGATTTTGCTGCTGTGACTTCTTGTGCTACACTATCTCGAGTCCGTTTGCAGGGAGAAGGTTCCATTGCCTATGAAGCGTTCTAATCGTGTGTTGTGGATCGGCATCGGCTTGATCCTGGTTCTGATCTTGGTGCTGTTGGCTTCCATTGCCGGGCGTGGGAGGCCAGATCAACAGGCTGTCGACTTGTCCGCTGGTGAAAGCGAGACGCTGCGCGCCAGAGTTGTCGAGGTTGTGGAAGAGGGGACCATCGATCAATTTGGCTTCGAGCAGACCTACCAGCACTTGCGACTGCGCTTCCTTGAGGGTTCGCTTGAAGGGCAGGAGGTCGAGGTTGAACATGGAGTGATGGTCATGACCAACCAGAGCCGCCTTTTTCGGCCAGGGGACCGTGTAGTGGTTGAGCGGGCATTGACCCTGGAAGGGGAAGACTTTTTCACCATCACCGACTATGTGCGCACTGCCCCCCTACTGTGGCTCACACTGTTTTTTGTCGGCGCCACCCTCCTTTTGAGTGGCTGGCAGGGTTTCCGTTCTTTGGCTGGCATGGGGTTCAGCCTGGTAGTGATCATAGCGTTCATCGTGCCGCAGATCCTGAATGGAATGAACCCGGTGGTCATTGCCATCCTCGGCTCTGTGGTGATGATGGGCGTCAGCCTGTATTTGGTCTACGGTTGGCGGGCCAAGACCCACGTCGCGGTGGCGGGCTTGTTCTTCAGCTTGGTCCTGACAGGTATCCTGTCGGCCTGGTTGGTAGGCTGGGCGCGGCTTTCGGGCTTTGGCGCGGAGGAGGCCGGGTTCCTGCAGCTTGCCGGCATCCAGCTGGATACCCAGGGTTTGTTGTTGGCCGGTATCATCATCGGTACGCTGGGCGCGTTGGACGACATTGCCATCGGCCAGGCTTCGTCCATCTTTGAACTCAGCAAGGCAGATCCCACCCAGCGCTGGCCGTCGCTCTTTCGAAGCGGGATGATCATTGGGCGTGATCATATCGCCGCCATGGTCAATACCCTACTTCTCGCATACGTTGGCGCGGCGCTGCCCCTGCTGCTCCTGTTTGCCGTGAACGCCGAACCGTTGAGCATCACGCTTAACCGGGAGATCATTGCCGAGGAGATTGTGCGAACGCTGGTTGGTAGCTTGGGGCTGTTGGCCGGCGTGCCCCTGACAAGCCTGATCGCCGCCCTTGTCGCAGAGCGCCAAGCGCACCGCGCAAGAAGAGTCTAGTGGGGGGGATTCGACTCCCACGCTCTCAAACATGCGCATAGGGGGAACATACAATGAGCAAGGCGACCATCATAGCGGTTTGCACCAGCCAGCAACGGACCGAGCCCAAGGTGGATGTAGGCCAAGGGGAATTGCGCGCTGGCTGGGGGCTGGTCGGTGACAGCCATGCCGGGCCACCCCGACCGGACCGCTGGCAGGTCAGCCTCTTGGCGTGGGAAGCGGTGGACCAACTGAATCAGGAGAAGGGCCTGGACGCAAGGCCAGGTAGTTTTGCCGAGAATTTGGTCAGCCACGGATTGGATACATCCGTTCTAAAAGTCGGAGACCGGCTGCAGATTGGGGAGCAGGTCGTGCTCGAGGTAGAGCAGCTGGGCAAACCGCCGGAGATCGCCCATACCTATAACTTTGAGGGATACTCGCTGCTACCTTCGGTTGGGATCTTTTGCGAGATCGTGGTCGGGGGCTTGGTCGCGGCAGGTGATAGAATCGTAGTCCTTGACACGCAAGGGGACCGGTCCTTCGAAGAAGCATGATCACCCTCCAGCTGGGCTAGCTCATGATTCTTCGTCGCCGTTGCTTTCCTCAGGCGGTGGGGCCCATGGGGGCAGGGGCCAATAGGGTTGGTCGGGATTGAAGTAGTTGTAGAGCATGTTGCTCACATCGCGGTACAGCGGTTGGTTAATGCCCCAGTTGATCCAGGGGGTGTCCTCCCAGATGTAGAAGGC
>JASFOV010000164.1:0-8885 GCA_050116355.1 Anaerolineae bacterium | reverse complement strand
GCTTCCGCGACCGCCTCGGAAAGCATCTGCTCAATCCGCGACTGGTCGGCGGCCACATCCTGGGGATCGGGCTGCTGCACATGGCGCGCCCATAAATCCTTCATGATGGCCTGCGGCTTGCAGGAGACCCCTTGCCGTGCAAAGTACTCACAGACGCGCTGGATGTCGCGACTCAGGATAAAGTGTGCCTTCCGGTTGTTGTGCAGATTGACCACCTGGGGAAAGTCGATGATCGTGATCTCCCCGGGGACACCCTCCTGCGGCCAGTATAGAATGTTGAAGGCGGACAAGTCGCCATGGATCAGGTCGTGCTGCAGCATCAGATCGATGTTGCGCAACACAACCTGGAAGAGCACGCCTGCCTCTTCTGGTGCCAGTGCGACCGTGTTCAGGGTCGGCGCCGCCAGTTCCTCACTGCCGTGATAGCTCATCAACACCGCATTGGGACTGGAGGCGATGGGCTGGGGTACCGGTGCTCCGGCCTGGTAGAGGGTCTCCATGGCCGTGAACTCGTACATCAGCCACGATGTATGCGCCGCCTGTGAACCAAAAGAGGTCTTGTTGCGGATGGCCCGCTCGATATAGCCCGCATCCCGGCCGGCCGGCTTGCCGCCGGCGGTCAGAATCTCGCGTCCTTGCCGGTACATCTTGTCATTGCGCAGGTTGCGGAACATGCGGGGCCGGTACACCTTGGCCGCCAGCAAGCCGCCACCGCGCGCTGGATGCCCCTCACAGCAGTAGACGCTCGCTTCTTTCCCGCCCTTGACCAGCGACAGCACATCGGTGATGAGTCCCTCCTCGTAGAAGGGACGCAGCGAGTCGAGCAACCAGCCTTCCTCGTAGCGCGAAGGCTGGTACGTCGTATTGTAGCCGACATCCACATCAGACAGGTCGTCAGTCAGCTGGGTGATGACCTGGCTTTGCGCCGTCTGGGATTCTCGGCGCCTTTTGGGCTTGCGGCGCTGATTGGGTGCTACCCAAGACGGATCGTAGATCGCTTCGTAATATTCGTACTCGTCCTGATAGACGTTTTCTTGCATCACTGTCGGTTTTCTCCTAAGGTTTCATGTCGTAGATACTCCGTATCGAAAAAGCTGCATGCAAGCGGGCGGCATCCGCCACCACGCCCTTCCTCCAACCCGCACTCCAGCGGGGGACCCGATCAGTTGTATTGTTTTGCTCGTTCATAAAGCACCGAATTCCTTTCTTTGTCGCCGTACGGCTGCCCACCAAGCTTTGGCACCACGAGAGCGTAACATCAAGCCGGGCATCCCCACGGCCTGTGGGGCCCCACCCGCTAGTCCGTTCGCTCTTCACCCTAGCGGATGGCGACCCGCACCCTATCTACCGCCGATAGCCACCTTCACGCGGTTGGCTCCTCCAAGGCCTGGGTGCTCAGTTCTTGTCCCGTACGCAGCACCTTCTCATAGGCGTCCATCTGGTGAAAGATATGCATGCCGGCGCGTTCGTAGATCTGGGGCGCACCGGTCAGGCTCTCGGCATCCACAGACAAGCCAACCTTGTAGCTTCCACGGCGGAAATAAGCACCAAAGACTGCATGGAGCAACGCTAGCCCGATCCCTTGGCGCCGCCAGGGTCGCAGAACCGCCAGTTCATCGACCCAGGCCACTGAAGGATCGCGTTCCCAGCGTCCGTGGGTCATGGCCACCCCAACGATCTGCTCCTCCCCCGATTCTTGAGTCACTGCCACCATACAGGTCGCGGGATCGAAGGTCGAGTCCTCCTCGATCCAGTGCATCCAGTCTTCGAAGCTCTCACCGCTCACATAGCCCCAGTGATCCTGAAAGGCCTCGTCGATCGTTCGATGGGTGGCCCGGTCATCTTGGCCAAGGACAAAAGGCCGCAACGTGACCCCGCGCGGCAAGACCGGCTCTGGAGGCGGCGTCCCGGGCTCCATCTCGAGAAGCATCCGGTAGAAGTGTCGCACCAACTCAAACCCTTGTGACCGGAAGAGGTCAGCAGCTGCCAGATTCTGGCTCGGCGTCGAGATGTGCATTGTGACGCGAGCGCCGGGCGATGCCTGGCCCAGGCTTTGCTGGGCGCGCCCTTGAGCCCAATCCAATAATTGGGTTCCAAGGCCTTGGCCGCGGTAGCCGGGATGCACCCGTCCCCAAAGATAGTAACGCACGTGGGGCTTCTCGTCCCACACTTCGACGTATCCCACCGGCTGGTCACCTGGTGCCAAGATCAACCGGGCATCAGTCTTCAGGGTAAACTCGGACAGGGTCCATTCCGTGTACTTTTCCTCCCGGGTCGTTCCGTTCTGGCCGGTATCGGCCCAGGCAGCTTTGTTGATCAATTCGACGACGGCGTCTAGATCGAGCTGTGTGGGCGGCCGCATGGTATAGGTTTTACTCTTTACTTCTTGTCGAGCTGTCATAGGCACTTCCTTTGTGCACATCCCGCTTGCGCAGAGTCTTACGCCTCTTGCACCACTTTGTGGTACGCCGTGTTGGTCTTGCGCACACGGAATCCGACGCGCTCGTAGAGGCGCATAGCACCCGTCAGATTCTCGGCATCGGCGTGCAGGTGCGCTGCCTCCATACCCGCATCACGCAGCGCATGGAGGCTCTGCACCAGAAGCGACGTGCCCAGCCCCTGCTGCCGGTATTCGCGCAGCACGGCCAGCGTGTCGACATAGCCCTCGCAGCGACCCGTCTGGGCGATCCAATCCGGATCGATGATGTTCAAGCTCAACCCGATGACCTCGTGGCTCGTTTCATCCTCGGCCAGGAACCACAGTTCCGGGCGAAAATGGGGCATCTCGAGCCAGTGTAGGAACTCTTCCAGGCGACCCTCGGTGTGTCCCCAGTGATCGCGAAAGGCGGTTTGATCCACGCGCCAGACCGTCTCGGCATCGCGCGCCGGATCAAAGGTGCGGAGCCGGAGGCCCGTGGGGATCTTTACCGGGGGCAGGTTGCCATTGATCGGCCGGACCAGATTGACAAAGTAGCGTACCGGCCGCATATCGAATCCCTCGTACAGCGCCCGGCGATCGTGCTCAGCCTTACGGGCACTGCACTGAAACTTGACCTGTCGTCCCTTGAGCTTGGCTGCGATCTCCTTCGTGCGGCCATAGGCCGTATCCAGCAAGCGCCGGCCCACGCCCCGTCTGCGCCAGGCAGGGTGGGTCAGACCCCAGCAGTAGATCATGCCGCCTGTCTGGGCATCTCCAGGACGGACGTAGAGATCGGTATATCCCACCAAATGGTCACCGGCCCAGGCCAGGAAACAGTCCATCTCGGGCTTGGCCGTTGGAAAGGTCATTTCATGTTCCAATTGCTCGCGGGTCGTCGCCCGCTCCTGCTGATCCACTGCATCCGCCTCGTTGATCAAGGCCAACAACGCCGTAAGATCATCGGAGCGATAGTTTCGTATGGTAATTCCGTTATCCATCTTGGTTTCTCCTTGTGTCCCAACTCTATGTCGGGGGCTTGCGACCGGCTGCGCGCACCTCACTCAGTGCGGCCCGCCGGCAGTTATATCCACGGCGCCCATCCTGCGCAAGAGCATGGCTCGCCGTTGGCGGTCATCCAAACGCTGGAAAAACAACCGCATGAGGACGGACGCTAGGACGTACAGCGTGCAGGTGATGACAAAGATCGGCCCCCAACCGATCCTAGGGTTTTCCTGCAGATAGCCGCTGACAAAGGGACCAATGGTCCAGCCGATGTTCCAACTCATGCCCATCAGCCCGCTGACGGTGGCCCGCTCGCGTTCCGACACCTGCTCCATGGCAAAGGCGCTGTACAGCGGGTTGCCCATGTTCATCAGTGCCGCCCGCACCCAGAAGGCAAAGCCCGAGAGCCAAATGAATCCTGAAAAGCCGATCAGCAAGAGGAACGGAATCGATGCCATTTGGGTGATGACCAGCGAGCGGATACGTCCCCAGCGGCGTGCAAGAAGCGGCGACGCCAGCGTCGCCACACCGGTGACGACGGATGAGACCGCAAACAGCACGCCCAAGACCGCGTCCGAGATCCCATAGGTTTCTTTGAAAAACAGATTCATGTACGGGATCAAGATCGCCGCGCCCATGGAGATGATGATGTTTGGGATAAAGATGCGCACGACCATGCCCATGTCGCTGATATTGCGCCAAGGCCACACAGAGCATGCCTGTGTCATTGCCGGGCGTGGCGCTTCCTTGATCAAGAACACCGGGATCAAGGCGATGGCTGAGAGCACCACCGTGACCCCCATCGTCGCCGCGTAAGCAGGTGCGCTCTCCACATCGACTCCCAGCCCCTGACCAAACAGGGTGGGTAGATAGCCGCCCACCAGCGTGCCCGCAAACCCGACCAGCGTCTGCAGTCCAAAGTTGGCGCTAAAGAGCGTATCGCGTTCCTCCTCCGTCGAGTTCTCCATCATAAAGGGCGAGCCACTGACCATCCACAGCGATTGGGATAGCCCAAAGACGATCATGGAGATGCGTAACCACCAGGGACCGGGGGCAATGACAATGCCTAACGAAGCCACGGTCCGCCCTACGTTTGCCAAGAGCAAGGCCCGCTTGCGCCCGATACGGTCGACCAGAACCCCGGCCGGTAAGGCCCCGATCAATGCGATCAAGTTGGGCATCGATTGCAGCTCGCCCAAAAAGCTCCGGGGATAGCCCTGCGCATCGATGTACAGATTGAAGATGAGCATGTAAATGCTAAAGCTCAGACCGGTGATGACCGTGCTCAACAGGTAGAACCGGGCATTGGCACTGAAGCTCCGCAGCTGTCGCAGATATTGGCTTAGCCCATCAATGATCATCATTGCCTCCTATCTCCATACCGCCTAGCACTACAATCGCATTTGTCCTCTTGAGGAACGTGGTGAGGATGCATTTCTCCTCTTGCCCCAGATTTCCAGCCTGGTACAGGCAGTGTGCTGCCCCCACGGTCGTGTGGCGGGGCCAAGGTGATGAAGTGCGGTTGTAGTACCAGGGCATAGCTCGCCATCGTGTGCTGCCGTACGAATCGATCCGTCTCGGCCGGTTGCTATAGAATCAGGCTGGCGACGTGATCCGATGCGTTTGCTTCTCGATCGGCTGGGGTGCTCGACGCTGGCTGGCGTTGGGCCGCAACCCCATGCCTTGCCCACCGGGCCCGTAGCGCTTGCATCCAGTCCCGTAGCAGTCGATCCAGAGTGAGCGTCTCTTCCGATTGATCATAGTCCAAGATTAACACGGCGGACTCCTTCCATCTCACAGGCGAAAGGGCCGCAACGACTCGTTCGCCTACTGGCTATCCCGTCCTCGACCAGGCACTTCACCTTTCTGCCCGGCCTTGCTTGCCACCAAAACTCCGACTGTCCACTCGAAAACGCTCATTCTGCACCTCCTTTCGGTAGCATCCATCAAAAAAAGCCGTGGGGCTCATCCCACGGCTCTTGGATATTGCAGATCCAAAGCAACAAAAAAGGCCGTGGGGTGTAGTGCCCCACGGCCTTAGTTAACAATAACTAGTGGCGTATGGGCGCACTACGACACCGGGAACCAGCACCGGAACCGGCGGGAGCAAGTTGCTGCATATACCTGTCGTAGAACATCCACGTGCCTCCTTCCTTAAATTTTGATGGCGCCATTCTAAGGGAACTTGGTGAATTTGTCAAATCGGGCCTCTTCTGTGACCAAGCTTACATTGTGACCCCTACCTGGTAGCTTGTCGTCAGAACGTCCGGGGACCGAGTTGGAGCAGGACGACTAGACCGATGAGGGCCACCGCCGCATACTCGATCAATACCCGCTGGGTCAGCTTGCCCTGAAGCTGCTGGTTGGCCAAGCCGGTGGCCACATAGAAACCGAGCATCAGGATCAGACCACCAGTTATTCCCTGGATCCGCCAGTAGTTCATGGCCCAGACGATCTCACCGGTGCACAAGCCGGCAATGGCGGCGTACAGGGCTGTCCGGCCGAAACTGCGGCCCGCGCTGCGCAGGAACTCCAGCGCCAACAAGGTACTGACCAGCGTAACGCCGGTCGCCGAGATCAAACTGCGGGCTTTGGCCGAGTAGATCAGGACAAAGAGCAACAACGCCACCAGATACGCCCACGCATTCAGGCTCAGGCGAGCGGCCAAGTACCTGCGATTGGCGGGATCCACGGTATAGTATTCGGCACTGATCACTACGATCAGGAGCAGGCCGGTGAGCACATAGCCGGCCACCCGGTAAAGTTGGGTGGGCGCTTGCGGCAACAATACCGTCGCCAGCAACACTGTCAACCCCGGAAGTGTCCAGGTGACAAAGCTATAGCGCGCCTCAAAACGCTTGGCGGTGGGGTGCGAGCGCACGATCGAGTCGGTGCCGGCGCAGGTAATGCCCACCAACAACGCCGCGATCAGCGCGGTCTGGGTAATGCTCACCGTGAGCGGTGAGCCCAAGACCGTCAGATCGTAGGACCAGGCTGGAAATTGTAGAAAGGTGGCCAGGATAAGCCCCAGCACGACCAGCGTGGCCACCACGCTGGCCCGCTCGCGATAGAGCATCGGTTCTCCTGCTCTCCAGGTTAACAGTCGCGTCATTCTACACCGCTGCCAGGCATTTGTCAAACCCGCCTGCCATCTCAAATCGTTCTCATCTCAAGTTGACAAATAGAACGTTTGTGCTATAATAGGCTTGGACCCGGGATGGGTCCGCCAGCAGGAGGTGCCAGGCTATGGAGATCGGAGACAAACTCGAAACCTTGGGTGAATCAGCGCAATACGATCTGTGTAACGCCTGTGGGTCTGCCACCCGCACACGCGACGATCTGGGCCGCTGGATCTACCCCGCCGCCCTGCCCGACGGCCGGCAGGTACGTGTCCTGAAGGTCCTGCTGACCAACGTTTGCGACCGGAACTGTTACTATTGTAGCGTGCGCGCCAGCCGCGACGTGCCCCGCACCAGCTTCACCCCCGAAGAGCTGGCCCGCGCTTTCGACCGGATGCATCGCGCCGATCTGGTGGACGGCGTGTTCCTGAGCTCGGCCGTGTGCGCTGGATCCGGGCCCACCATGGACCGCATGCTGGCCTGCATCGAGCTGATCCGGGGCAAGTACGAGTTCAACGGCTACGTTCATCTCAAGCTGCTGCCGGGCGTCAGCGAGGCCCACATCGAACGAGCCCTGCAGCTGGCCCATCGTGTGTCGGTCAACTTGGAAGCGCCCAGCGCCGAACGCCTGGCCGTAATTGCCCCGCGCAAGGATTTCTTTGAGGAGTTGGCCCGGCCGATGCGCGTTGCCAAACGCCTGATCAACGCCAGCGGCGGGCGCCTGGCCCCCGCCGGCCAGAGCACCCAGTTCGTCGTCGGCGCAGCCGGCGAGGCGGACCGCGAGATCCTATCAACCACGGCCCGGTTGTACCGCGAACTGGACCTACGACGAACCTATTACAGTGCGTTCCAACCGGTGCCGGGCACACCGCTAGACAGCGTATCGCCCACCCCCGCCTGGCGCGAGCACCGCCTGTACCAGGCCGACTGGCTGCTGCGCTTCTACGGGTTCACCTTCGACGATCTGATCTTTGACGGCGCGGGCAACCTGCCGCGGACGGCCGATCCCAAGATGCTCTATGCCCATTCCCACCCGGAGCTCTTTCCGGTGGAGGTAAACCGTGCCCCGCGCGAGGAACTGCTCCGCGTACCGGGCATCGGCCCCCGCTCAGCGGACCGGATCCTTCGCTGGCGACGACAGGGGACCCTGCGCGAACTGTCCCATCTGGGCAAGGCGGGCGCCGTCACAACCCGGGCGGCATCCTTCGTGGCACTCGACGGCCAGCGTCCCCCGCACCAGCTCCCGCTGTGGAAAGCGTGGCCGGCATGAACCACGCCCCCGACCCGGAACGCGAGGTACAGATCTTCTACAACCGCCACGCCGATACCCTGCTATTGGAACTGGCCCCGCCGCGCCAGGCGATGCGGGGCACCCGCCGTGGGCCGGTCATCGTCCACACCTCGGACAGCGGCCAACCGGTGATCCTCGAGATCGAGGCGGCCAGCGACTTTCTATCGGCCATCATCCGTACCAGCATCCGCGAGTACTAGCCCCTTCCTTTCACCCTTCCGTGTGACCAGACCATCGTGACTGGCGGGTCAGCGACCATTGTCGCCAACTGGCAACAGTCTAGAACTTGACACCGCGACCCCTTGTAGCTATAATACGTGTACTATACGTGTGAAAGTGAGGGGCAGGACGATGCAGAAGAAGCTAACGATTACAATTGATGAAGAGGTCTACGAGGGTTTGTATCAGGTCGTCGGCCCTCGGCGCATCAGCCGGTTCATCGAGGATCTGGTGCGTCCGCACGTGTTGTACCCGGACTTGGAAGAGGCCTATGCGGAAATGGCCCGCGATGAGAAGCGTGAGCAGGCCGCATTGGAATGGACAGAGGCCACGGTAGGAGATGTTGCTGATGAAACGTGGTGAAGTATGGTGGGTAAGCTTTGATCCAGCGGTCGGAGGCGAGATCAGAAAACAACGCCCCGCTGTCATTGTCAGCAACGATGCCGCCAACAAATACCTCAATCGCGTGCAAGTGGTTCCTCTAACCTCCCAGATCTCAAAGGTCTATCCCAGCGAAGCCTTGGTCATGTTTGCCGGGAAACAGGGCAAAGCAATGGCCGACCAACTTACCACGGTCAGCAAGCTACGCTTGGTCAACCGTGGGGGTGAGCTGAGTGCGTCAGAAGTGAGCCGGGTGGAGCGAGCGATCAAGATTCAGCTTGGATTGAGCTAACCGGTCACGTGACCAACCCAACTTTCATCCGGGAGGGCAAGACAAGCCCGGCGAGAGCCAGGCCGGACCTTGCTCCACCATTCATGCATAGGCTGGCCCGCGCATCTTCTGGTTCCAATGCAAAAGCCCCCGGCCTGCGCCGGGGGCTTTGTCTTGCGCTTG
>JASFOV010000163.1:0-8950 GCA_050116355.1 Anaerolineae bacterium | reverse complement strand
CATTGGTGATGAAATTGCCGCTCTGTCGGGCGCCGGCCGGTACATCACCCTGCCGTGGAGTGACCTCGGGACCGGGGGCACTGTCCCGTTCCGCCTGTACGGCGGTCACTGCGTAGCTACTGCTGAGAGTGGATGCCAGCCCCAAGATGATCAGCACGCCGAGAATAGTTCCGCCTTTGATCCTACCGGCCTCCCGAGTAGCAGCGGCCTGCGCCAACCGTGCAGCTCGCGATCCGATCACGTCCCACACCCGGCTCCATACTGTCCGCATTGTCCTCCTCCTGTGGGGATCCTTGTGTCTACTATGACTCTGACAGCTAATCGAGCTCTCGGTCAAAAGAGCAGCCGAGTTCATGCCGCGGCAGCAACCGTGCAGACCAGTATTCTCTGGCAGACAGCAGGGTGTTCTTCAAACAGGTGACGGTGTCAGAAAGGCGCCGCGCTCTAGGATGACCAGCGATGGAAAGCGAACGCAGGTTGACAGCCATCGACCCGTATCATACCACCAACGAACCGCCAGGTCAATTTTCCGGTTCTGTCCCTGGGCAAACTGGCTCGGTGCTCTCTATCGAACGGGTAGTGGTTGGCAACTGCCCGCGCTGTTGGGGGCCAGGATAGTACTGCCCCACCCTGGCGGGAGAGTTGGTGGGCCTGGTTGGCTTGTCCTGGGTGTTTTGTGAGGCGTCCTTGGAACCTCGCAGGCTATAGCGAAGGGGAGTTTGCCCATTACGCCACAGTGGCGACAGGGGTGGCTTCGGGGGCGTCCACGGGCGGCGGGCGATAGTCGGGCGACTGATGGCGGAAGTAGGTGTCGTACAACTCGGCATAGTGCCCGCCACGGGCCATCAGTGTCTCGTGATCGCCCTCCTCGATGATCTGCCCATTCTCCAGGACGATGATGCGGTCCACCTTGCGCACCGTGGAGAGACGGTGGGCGATGAGGATCGACGTGCTGCGGGCCAGGATCAGCTCCGTGGCCTCCTGGATCTGGGCCTCGGTAAAGGGGTCGACGCTGGCTGTCGCCTCGTCCAGGACAAAGATGGCCGGCTTTTGGACCAAGACCCGCATCAGGGCGACCAACTGCCGCTGGCCCATAGACAGCCGCCCGCCACGCTCGCCGACGTTGGTCTGCAGCCCCTCGGGCAGGGCAGCCAACCACTCGCCGCCGCCGATGCGCCCGGCCATGGCCGCCATCTCCTCATCCGTCAGATCGGGGCAGGCATAGCGGATGTTGTCGGCCACGGTCCCCGAGAAGAGGAACGGGGACTGGGAGACGATGCCCAAATGGCGACGGTAGCTCTCCAGGTCGAAGGTGCGGATGTCGCGGCCGTCGATGGTGATGCGCCCGCCCTGGAACTCGTAGAAGCGGGCGATCAGCTTGGCGATGCTGCTCTTGCCCGCGCCGGTATGGCCGACCAGGGCCACGCTCTCACCCGGAGTGATAGTCAGGTCAAATTCGCACAGGACCCGCTCCTGCTCGGTATATTGGAAGTCGACGCCATCAAAGACGACCTCGCCGCGCAACGCCGCCACATCGTCCTCGGCCTGCTGCCGGACGGTGGGCTCGGCGTCGATGAGGGCAAAGATGCGCTCCGCGGCCGCCAGCCCGGCCTGGAACTGGCTCCAGAAGGCGGACAGGTTGATCATCGGAAACCAGAAGCGATCGACGCTGACGATGAACAGGTACCAGGCCCCGATGCTGATGGCGCCTGTCGCCGCGGACACGCCGCCCCAATAGACGAGGGCGGCGGTGCCCACACCGGCCAGCGCGTTCAGGACGGGAAAGATGTTGGACAGCACAAAGCCACGCCGGAGGTTGATAGCGTAGGATTGCTGGTTGACCTCGGCAAAGGACGCGTAGATGGCCGCCTCCTGCCGGAAGTTTTTGGCCACGCTGATGCCGGTCACCGCCTCCTGGATGGCGGCATTGACCTCGGCGATGGCCCGGAAGCCCTTGCGCGTGACAAAGCGGGCCGCCCGCCGGAAACCCATGGCCAGCAGCAGGACAAAGGGCGTCAGCGCCAACAGGGTTAAGGTGAGTTGCCAGGAGACGATAAACAGGGCCACGGTGAGGATGACGACCAGCAGCACCTGGCCGATCAGGTCGGTGACCAGCAGTACCACCTGCGAGAACTCTTCCGAGTCGGAGGTGATGCGGCTGATAATACGGCCCGACTGGAACTCGTCAAAGAAGGACATATCGTGGTGCACCGAGGCGTAGAAAGCGGTGCGGCGCAGAGAACGCATCACGTCGCCGATGACGCGCACGGTCAGGCGCCGGCGCAGCCAGCTGCCGCCCCAGTTGAACAAGCCGACGACAAGCACGACAGCGACGATGCCCAGCAGCACGGTCAGTGTCGGCGAAACGATCATCAGATCCAGTCCCTGCGAGACGAGGATCGGCTGGGCGGCGCCAATGAGGGAGATGAAGGCGATCAACCCCCCGATGATGAGCACCCGCCGGCGGTGCGCAGCAAAATAACGAAAGATGCGCTGCAGCAGTTCGCGGTCGCTATATTGCCGGTCGTACGCCTCGGTGTCGAGGCCAAAAAAGACGGACATGCGGTCCCCTCAGTCTTCGTAGCGAGCAAAGATGTTGCGGTAGGCCTCCGACTCGCGCATCAGGTCCTCGTGACTGCCCACCGCCGCCACCTGTCCCTTGCGCATGACGACAATGCGGTCAGCGCGACGGATCTGGGACAGGCGGTGGGTGATGAGGAACATGGTCCGGTCCTTGCCGGCCCGTTCAATGGCCCGTTGGATGCGGTCCTCGGTGGCGCTGTCGATGGCGCTGGTCGAATCGTCCAGGACCAGGATGCGCGGTTCGGCCAGAAAGGCGCGCGCCAGCGCCAGGCGTTGTCGCTGCCCGCCGGATAGGGTCACGCCCCGCTCGCCGATGACGGTCTCGTAGCCGTCCTTGAACTTGAGGATGAACTCGTGGGCCTGGGCGGCCCGCGCCGCCGCCTCGATCTCGGCCTGGGTCGCCTCCGGCTGGCCAAAGGCGATGTTCTCGGCGATGGAGCGTGAGAACAAAAAGATGTCCTGCTCGATGATGGAGATCTGGCGGCGCAGCGACTCCAGGTTCCAATCGCGCACGTCGACGCCGTCGACCAGCACCCGGCCGTCGTCGGCGTCATAAATACGGTTGATCAACTTGGCGATGGTGCTCTTGCCCGAGCCGGTCTGGCCGACGATGGCGATGGTCTGGCCCGGCTCGGCGCGGAACGAAATGCCTTCCAGGGCCGGCTCGCTGGGACAGAGGTCACCCGGCGGGCGGTAGCAGAAGGACAGATCCTCAAAGAGGACGTCGCCCTGCATGGAGGTGCTGTAGCCCTCCACATTCTGATCCAGATCCGTACGAAAGCTGATCAACTCCAGGATGCGACGGGCGCCAGCAAACCCGGTGGCGACCCGCGAGTAGGCCCACTGCGCGGCAAAGGTGGGAAAGCCAAAGAGTAGCAGTAGCCCGTTAAAGGCGACCACATCGCCCACGTCAATCGTCCCGGCGCGAAACAGCAACAGGCTGTGCAGCATGCCGCCGGCCTGCACCAGGGCCAACAGTAGCAAAGGGATAAACACGGCTTCGATATCGCCCTGGGCGACATAGGCATCGCGCCAGCCGGTGACAGCTTTCAGGAAGCGACGGCTCTCGCGCTCCTCCTGGGCCGCGCCTTTGACGGTCTCGATGCCCTCGATCGCCTCGGCCAAGGTGGCATTCATGTGGCCAAAGCGCTCGCGCACCTGGGTCGCGGCCGGCTGCAGGCGACGCAGGTAGTCCCACACGGAAAAGACATAGGCCACCAGGTACAAGACCGGGGCCAGGATCAGTTGGGGATGGATGGTCGGCGCCACCAAGATGGGCATGAATAGGAAATTGCCCGAACCCACGACCAGGTTGACACCGGGATTGAGCATCAGGTTGACCTCGCGCACGTCGTTGGTGGCGCGCGCCATCAGGTCGCCGGTCGGCTGCAGGTCGTGGAAGGACATGCTCTTGCCGATGAGGCTGGCGTACAACTCATCGCGCGTATCGCGCTCCAGGCGCTGGCCCAGGACTTCGGCCGAAAAGTTGCGCACCAGCTGTAGGGCGCCGCGCAGGATCTGGGAACCGGCGATGAGCGCCGCGGCGGTGCCCAGCGAACCCATGTCGGCCGGCGAGGCCATCACCGCATCGAACGACTGGCCGACAAGCACCGGGACGGCCGCTGCCAGCGCGGCATTGCTGAAGGCACCGAAAAAGATGCCCAGGATCCACAATTTGTGACGGGTGACGTGCGATAGGATCCAACGCGCCGGTCCGCGCCGGTCGGACTGCCATGTCTGGGTAACGGCGAACTCGCTGACGGTCATGAGCCTCTCATGGGATGATTTGCACCTAGTGTACAAGCAAGTGGCAATTTCGTCAAACGTTTTCGGGGGCATGGGAAGGATGGTATGTTCTATCCAAGCGGAGGATTGACGAACGCGGCGAGTTCCAGTATACTGGGGCGGCTGGAACCGGCACAACGACCCGACACAGAGGCATGATTATGTCACTACTCGATACGGCCCGCGAGGGACTCAACATCCTATGGGAACGGCTCACCCAACAGGGACTGGGCGTGACCTGGTCATGGTTCGCCGACCACGTGATGCGGCGGCTGACCGGCGCCCCGATCCAGCGGGTGAGCCAGATCACGCCCCAACTACACGTCGGCGGCCAGTACAGCCAGCGCGGCTGGCCCATCCTCCAAGCGCGCGGGGTGACGGCGGTGGTCAATATGCGCGATGAATTTGACAGCGAGCGGGTGGGGCTGGCGCCGGCAAACTATCTCTACCTGCCCACGGTCGACGACGACGCCCCCACGTTGGAGCAGTTGCACCAAGGATCGGCGTTCATCACCGAACAGATCGCCAACGGCGGTGGCGTCTATATCCACTGCAAATCGGGGGTGGGCCGGGCGGCGACGATGGCCGCCGCCTACCTGATGAGCACCGGCATGAGCCAGGAGGAAGCCTGGACCCAGATCCGGGCCTCGCGCCCCTTCGTGAGACCCACGGCGGTCCAGCTCGAGCAATTGGACCGTTTCGGTGCCTAGTGGTCCGGGAGCGAACGACGCCGACTCGGACGACCACTTCTGATTGCGCTGCATGTGCTGGCAGCACGGCTAGCTCGGCGGCCAATGCAAACGTAGCCGCCGCTGGGCGACCCGCTACGAGCTGGTCGCGAGCCAATGACGACTTGGCAGCAACCGCACTGCTCCAGCTCCAGTATTGCCGGGTTTCCAAAAAGAGTGTATAATAATTTCTGAATACATCACAAGAGGAGGCAAAAGTGTCTGCACAATCCACGAGTCCAGCCGACGTTGTAAACGCACCGGAAAAGACCTACATTGGCCTGCGCCGCTTCAATGCGATCATGGGTGTTCTCCACTTGATACAAGGCATACTCATGATCGTGCTCAGCAATGACACAACCTATCCAATGTACACCAATTATCTGAATTTTGATCTGGGTGCCGGGTCCGTCGCCCCGGATCCAACATTGGTGTACAACCTCCCGTTCGGACCGGCGGTGGCGGTGTTCTTGCTACTGTCGGCCATCGCTCACTTCTCGCTAGCTACCTTTGGGTACCGCTGGTACGTCAAGAGCCTGAAGCGCGGCATTAACCCGGCCCGCTTCTACGAGTATGCCCTTAGCTCATCCTTGATGATCGTGCTCATCGGCATGCTGGTTGGCGTCTGGGACCTGGGCGCGATGATCGCCATATTCGGCGCCAATGCAGCAATGAATTTGTTCGGCATCATGATGGAGTTGCACAACGAGAGGACTGATAGGACCGATTGGACGGCCTTCATCTACGGCTGTATCGTGGGCATTGTACCGTGGATCGTGATCATCATGTACTTCTTGGGTGCGCTGGGCTCGTCCGGTGCAGAACCGCCGGGCTTTGTCTATGCCATCATCCCCACCATCTTTGTCTTCTTTAACATCTTTGCGCTGAACATGTTCCTGCAATACAAAAAAGTCGGACCGTGGCGGAACTACTTGTTTGGCGAGCGGATGTACATCGTGCTGAGCCTGTTAGCCAAGACCGCATTGGCCTGGATGATCTTTGCCGGGACGCTGGCGCCGGTCTAGGGTGGTCAGTTGAGCAATACATTCCCCTGACTCGTTCTCTCGAGTCAGGGGAGTCATACTTTCGCTGCTCTATTCTCAGCCCCTGCTCTTTGGCAAGGAGCGGGACGGGTACAGGGCCAGCTGCACCATAGGTCCGGCCCGCGGCTGGGCGGTTTCTGCCTGGTCCAGCCGGTTCCGGCGCCAGTCCGCCTGTCCTGTGATCAGCATGGGTGACTGGCGCCGAGCATTGGAACAGGCCAGATCAGTAGCCAAAGCCGGGCAAGCGTCGCCGTTCGATCCGTTTGCCCAGTACCCTCTCGATCTCGCGCACCAGCCGCTCATCGCCCTGAGCCATGAAGGTGAAGGCTTCGCCCGTCTGGTGGGCACGGCCCGTGCGTCCGATACGGTGCGTGTAGGCATCGACGGTGTCGGGCATATCAAAGTTGATCACGTGCGAGATGTCCGGGACGTCGATTCCGCGCGAAGCAACGTCGGTGGCGACGAGGATGTCGTATCTGCCATTGCGGAAACCGTCAATCGCCTGTTGGCGCCGGTTCTGCGACATGTTGCCCTGCAACGCCGAGACGCGATAGCGCTGTCTTTCCAGATCGCGGGCCAGCTTGCGGGCGCGGTACTTGGTCCGGGTGAAGATCAGTACGCGGCCCGGAGCCATTTGCTCCAGTGTGGCCAGCAACAGTCTCTTCTTGAGCGCTTGCGAGACGGGATAGAGGGCATGGGAGACGGTCTTGGCCGGGGCAATGGCGCCGATCTGCACGGTGACCGGATTGCGGAGAATGTTGTCGGCCAGTTGGCGAATATCCTCGGGCATGGTCGCCGCGAAGAAGAGTGTCTGGCGTCGGGCTGGCACCAGCCTCAGAATGCGGCGAATATCGGGCAGAAAGCCCATGTCGCACATACGGTCGGCTTCGTCCAGGACGAGTACCTCAACGCGCGATAGGTCGATGCTGCCATCGCCGGCTAGATCGAGGAGGCGGCCGGGGCAGGCAACGACGATGTCGGCGCCACGCCGCAGTGCCTGGACCTGCGCCTTCTTGCTGACACCGCCGTAGACGGTGACGCTACGCACGCGTGTTCTCCGGCCTAGCTGGACAGTCGCTTCATGGATCTGTTCAGCCAGCTCGCGGGTGGGCGCCACAATCAGGGCGCGCACATGGCCCAAGGGACCTCGGGTCAGCCGCTGAAGAATGGGCAAGACAAAGGCCGCTGTTTTACCAGTGCCGGTCTGAGCGACTCCCAGCACATCGTGACCCTTGAGCACAGCAGGGATCGCCTGCTGCTGTATGGGGGTGGGTGTAATAAAGCCCGCTGCCTTGATGCCCGCGCGGATGCGCGGATCAAAAGAAAACTGTTGGAAACTCAAATTCAGTACTCCTTGACTGTGTGGAGCCAAGTCGCACTCTTGACTCTAGTATGATTGGGTCCAGCCTGGCACAAAAAAACACCCCCCCGATTGCCTGAATCGGAGCGGTGAACTAGGCCAGACCGATTAGCTTTAACAACAACTGGCAGTATAGCAGCGAATGAGATTTGTGTCAAATCCAACGAACGCCATGATGGGCCAGGTGTTCCAACTCTGTAGTCCAAGCCCAGCGACCGGACCGCTGCCTTGAGCTGCACCCCGCCGGTCCACCCGTGTCGTAGAGTATCGATTTCGGTGGCATTGCCTGCGGAGTCTCTGTCTCTGCGAGGCGCACCGTTTGCGCCGCCCGTCCCGACAAGGGCGCTGACGACGTAGGGCGTCGCTCGCAAAGGTCGCTCGCTTCTCGCGGTGACACGGCTAACGGATTTTCCACCGATTTGTACACACCATCCCCGTGTTGACGGCTGGGCCCTCCTGCTGTATAATCAATTTGTCGATGTGCGCTCGCCTTTCGAACGATGCAGATCAGGCTGGAGGTGTACCATGACGTTTCCTGACCCCTTTTACCGCTGGAGGCCGCATCCGTGGCACGGGCTGGAAGTCGGTCCCGAGCCGCCCCGCGTCGTACACGCCTACGTCGAGATCACGCCGTTCGATTTGGTCAAGTACGAGATAGACAAGGTGACGGGCTATATGCGCGTCGATCGGCCCCAACGCACATCCTCCCAGCCGCCGACGATCTACGGGTTTATACCGCGCACCTATTGCGGCCGGCGCGTGCATGGTTTGTCACCCGACGCGGAGCGGGGTGACGGCGACCCGCTGGACATCTGTGTTATCAGCGAGCGGCCCCTGACCCGCGCTGAAGTGATTTTGACCGCCCGGGTAGTGGGCGGCATCCAGGCCATCGATGGCGGCGAGGCCGACGACAAGATCGTCGCCGTTTTGGACAACGACGAGTTCTGGCGGGATGTCGAGGACATTGCCCAGGTGCCAGATATCCTCGTCGAGCGGCTGCGACACTACTTCGGCACCTACAAGATGAAGCCCGGCGGGACCTCGCAGATGGACATCAAGCACGTGTACGACCGCGAGTACGCGCTCAAGGTCGTGGCAGCCGCCATGGAGGATTACGGCGAAACCTACGGCGTCTAGCCAGAGCTTGTGCTATACTCCGGCAGAAAGTTGACAGAACTTGGCAAGCGTGGTATATTGTTATGTACGGTCAAAGCACGAACCTGGTTCTGTCCAAACCCATAGCCATTGCATCGCAGCGCGGACTGGGCGTTTGGGTCCGCGCTGCGTGGTTCGATACCCGAGGAGAAGGGATCGGCTCGGCGGAATGCTACAACTGGCACCGTCATTTGCCCAGTCAGGGTAGGTCCACCGCGCCGGGCAGCATCGCCAGATGGAGAACCCCAGGGATGTCTTGGAAACGTGTGGGGGAGGGTTTGTTATGCGGTATTCAG
>JASFOV010000162.1:0-9007 GCA_050116355.1 Anaerolineae bacterium | reverse complement strand
CTGGGTGGCAGCCACGGCCAGGATGGGAAACTCATCAATGGTTCGGACAACGAGCTCGCCGCTCACCTGCGTGCCGTGTAGCTCTGAGGCACGCATCACCAAGTCTGCCACGGGCTCACCGCTGATGCTACGCTGCGCCTGGACGTGCATGTCGGCTCCCATGGCGCGCAATATGTCCAGCAACCCGGTACGGGTGGGATTGACTCCGACGCCCTCCACAATGAGTTCCGAGCCTGGCACCAGCGCGGCTGCGACCAACAGAAATGCGGCCGATGAAAAGTCGCCTGGTACGGTGATGTCCATGGCCTGCAGCTGCTGGGGTGGTGTCAGTTCGATCGTTGGCCCAGCTACCTGGAGTTTGCAGCCTCTGGCCGCTAGCATCCGCTCCGTGTGGTCACGGGCTGGACCCGGTTCTCGGATAGTGGTCTTGCCCTCGGCATAGAGGCCAGCGAGCAGGATCGCACTCTTGACCTGTGCGCTGGCAACCGGTAGCGTATAGTCAATGCCCCGGAGACCGCCGCCCCGAATGGCCAGAGGTGGCAACCGTCCGTCTTGTCTGCCCAGGATCGTGGCCCCCATTTGTTGCAGGGGGCGCACAATGCGGGCCATGGGACGCCGGAGCAGTTGTGGCTCGCCCGCCAGCACGCTGAGGAAGGGCTGGCCCGCCAGTAGCCCAGCCAGCAGGCGCATCGCTGTACCTGCCCTGCGGCAGTCGAGTACATTGTCAGGTTCGGACAGCCCCTTCAGCCCTTGCCCGTGGATGTGGAGAGCCGTGGGCTCAGGTTGTTCAACCTCAATCCCCAGTGCCTGGATCGCATGCAGGGTAGCTTGACAATCGGCCGCGGGCAAAAAGTTGGTCACTTGGCTTGGACCGTCCGCCAAGGCACCTAGGACCACGGCCCGGTGCGAGATCGATTTGTCGCCTGGCACAGACACTCGCCCCCGCAATGGTTGGGCTGGGTACACAGTGAGGTGGTTGGTGATCATTGAAACAGACTCCTCCTCCGCCGCGCCGTTTTCTGCAGCGCTGCACACAGCCGTGCTTCATCCTCCGCAGCCAGCCATCCTTCGAGCTGAGCGATCTGCACCTGCAGAAGAGCGAGCAGCTCTTGGAGAGAGGCCCGGTTGGTCAGCAGGATATCGACCATCATTGTCTCGTCACTAGCCGCCAGCCGGGATGTGTCACGGAAGCCGCTGGCCGCGATAGTCCAGGCGATGTCGTCCTCCAAAGCATCGACGGTGGCCACAAGGCCAGCGGACAGGACATAGGGTAGGTGGCTGATGGCACCAACCAGTAGGTCGTGTCGCTCAGCGTCGATGCGGTACGGCTTTGCCCCAATGCTCTGGATCAGTTCTTCGATCAATGCCACGGTCGCTGGTCTGGTGCGGGGCAACGGGGTCATGAGGTAGGTCGCCCCGTCGTACAAACGGGCGTCGGCTGCGCCAAGGCCCGAAGTCTCTTTGCCACACATCGGATGCCCGCCCACCGGCTGCACATGCGGTGGAAGCGCTTGCATGGCCCTGACAATCTCCACTTTGGTGCTTCCCAGATCTGTCAGCAGACACCCCTGCGGGAGGAGGGGGCCAATCTCACGGATCTCCTGTAGGATGGTCCGCACGGGTGTAGCCAAGATGACAATGTCGGCGGAGCGTACGCCAGCCTGCAAGTCTAGCGTGCCAGCGTCAATGATGCCCAAGCTGAGGGCGTGGGTGATGCTCTCCTCACGCCGGGCAACGCCGACAACCCGCCGGCAGGCTCGACGCTCGCTGAGTGCTGCAGCCAATGAGCCACCCATCAGGCCCAGCCCTACGATGGCCACCTCTGCATCCTGCAGTTGTTCAGCCCTCATAGTTCTCGTCCCACGGCGTCGGCGATGGCCCGGAGTTGGAGTACCAGATGCTGTAGATTCTCTGCCGGTACCGTGGGCTTCTGATCGACTCGACCTTGGGCTGTGGCTGGGCAAATGTTGACGATCAGGCCATCCGCGCCTGCCGCTACCGCCGCTTTGCACATCGATCCCACATGCGTCCATTCACCGGACCCGTGACAGGGATCGGCGATGACGGGCAACTGAGTCAGTTCCCGGAGGGCGGGAATGGCGCTTATATCAAAGGTATCACCCGCACTCACCTCAAATGTCCGGATGCCCCGCTCGCACAGTATGACCCGCTGGTTGCCGCGCGATCGGATATAGTCCGCTGCACTGCACAGTTCCGCTAGCGTTGACATCGTGCCTCGCTTCAGCAATACAGGCTTGTCACTGGTACCCGCCGCGTGCAGGAGGGGGTAGTTCTGCATGTTCCGCGCGCCAATCTGGAGGATGGTTGCATATCTCCCAGCCAGTTCGATGTCCTCGGGACTGATGATCTCGATGATGAGGGCCAGCCCACGCTCCTTGCACGTCCGGCCCAGGATCGCCAACATCCCGGCATCGATCCCTGGATCGTTATGGGCCGGTGGGTTGGGAACGAAGCAGCCAGCATGGAGTGCCTGGAAGCCAGCCGAAGTGACCGAATCTAGGATCTTGTCGAGCATCGAGATAGGCGTGTTTCTGCATAACCCGGCCGTGAGCATGAGGGAGTGGCCGCCAATGGTGATACCGTCGCAAGAGATGGCGCGCCCGTCTGGTTCCGGCTTTAGGTCCAACAAATGAATCGGTGCCGTGTATAGTCTGGTGGCCTCCGTACGCGCGCCTCGCTCTAGCAAGGCGACAGATGCGCCCACAGAACCGGTCTGTTGATTGCGGTTCATAGTTCTCGGCCCACAGCGTTGGCCACAGCGGCAAGTTCCTTCATGAGTTGGGAGAAGGCTGCTGGCTTCAGAGACTGGGCTCCATCCGATAGCGCGCGACTCGGGTGGGGATGCACCTCGATGATGAGCCCATCGGCCCCGGCGGCAACCGCGGCTTTGGATACTGCTCCGACTAGGCTCCATTTGCCCGTCCCATGGCTGGGGTCGGCAATGACCGGCAGATGGGTGAGCCCCTTCAGGGCCGGGATGGCGTTGATATCGAAGGTGTTGCGGGTGAACGTCTCGAAGGTGCGTATGCCCCGTTCGCACAGCATCACGCGCTGGTTGCCATGTGACAGGATATACTCGGCGGCCATCAGCAACTCCTGTAGCGTGGACATCATTCCGCGCTTGAGGAGCACAGGTTTGCCGTACTCGCCGACTGCGTGCAGCAAAGCAAAGTTCTGCATGTTACGAGCACCGATTTGGAGGATGTCGGCGTATTCCGACACCAGTGGCACGTCCTCCGGAGCCATGACTTCGGTGATGACAGCCAGACCATACTGCTCACGGATCTCGCCCAAAATCTCCAGTCCCTCGGGGCCCAACCCCTGGAAGCTGTAGGGGGAAGTGCGAGGTTTGTAGGCTCCCCCGCGCAGAATCTTGACTCCTGCCTCCTTGACAACCTGCGCCACCTCTTGCATCTGTGCCCGGTCTTCGACTGCGCACGGACCAGCCATGACCACGACTTTTCTGTCGCCGATGCGGGTGCCATTGAGGGGGACCACGCTGTCCTCCGCCTGGAAGTCACGGCTGGCCAACTTGAATGGAGGTAGCACACGCAGGACCTTTTCAACACCCTCCATTAGCTCCAGAGTCCGCCAGTCAATCGGTCGCTCATCGCCAATGATGCCCACCACCGTGCGCTCCTCACCTTGCGACAGGTGGGTGTCTAGACCGAACTCGTGGACCCGGTCGGCCACGCGCTGAACATCTTCTCCCGTGGCGTCTCGTCTCATTACTACGATCATCTTGCATCTCCTTCCGTGGCTAGATCGGGGCGCAGGACAGCAGCGCCTCTCAAATACACATGACGGATCTTGTCCTGTGCCGTTTCAGTATTCCAATGGAGCAGCACACGGACACAATGGGCTAGACTGTCTGGAACGGGAATCTCCTGTGCGTCCAGCAAGGGTACGTACTGCCAGCCGAGCTCCCGAGCTGCGCGAGCGGGAAAGGCCGCGTTTAGATCGGGAGTTACCGTAAAAATGGCGCTGGACAACTGGGAAGGCTTCACGCCATTTTGCTCAACTATGCTAAGGAGCAATTCCTTTGTCGCTTCGATAATGCTGTGGGCCGTATTCGCTTCGACCGTCGTCGCGCCGCGGATACCTCTGCAGGCCATGGGACTCCTCCAAACAAAAACGAGCGTGGAGCCTCTGCTCCACGCTCATCAAGGATTCTTCAATCTGGTAGGCTACTTCCTAGAAGACCTCCCTGGCATAAAGCAGCGGCCCGATGCACAGGCATAGGCAAAATAGAAATAGAAAAAAGAGAAGCTGTTCTGGGATCGGCGAGCTGCATCCATGCCACTTGGGCTATGGACCGGACCACCTGTCTGGTTCTGGAACTGCCGCTGCTCGAACACAGTGTCTCCCACTCAAAGATTGGGCGGGATGTTACCACAAAAAGAGAAATCTGTCAACTCTGCCATTTCGCTGTTTGGCACGTTTCCAAATCCTTCGTAGCTCTTGTTCGGCCCCATACATGGCATGGCAGATGCAGCATCTGCTTGTCGTAGCCCGAATTTTGCATTATAATGCTGGTAGGTAAGGACATCTGAGCCGGACCTAGTCACTGGGCGAGCCTGGGAACACGAGTAGGGGAATGGACAGCAATCGTTGCCGGATCTGCGGGCGGCGGTCGGACTTGATCACAAGCGCCCTGTCTGTTTGTGGTGTCTGTATTCGCAGCCAGCCCGAGGCGGCTCTGAGTGTTATTTTGTCTGCCCACGGCCAGATACGTCGCGAGTTTGACCTGCCAGCGGAAGCGCCCCGCACAGAGCTGGGCATCGAGTGTCCCTTGTGTGCCAATGCCTGCCGGCTCGGCGAGGGCGAGATTGGCTTATGTGGCCTGCGTACAGCCCAGCAGGGGAGGCTGGTCCATCTAGCTGGGACACCCGCGACCGGGCTGGTGAGTTGGTACGACGATCCTCTTCCCACCAACTGTGTGGCCGACTGGGTCTGTGGTGGCAGTCGCCAGCGGGGCAAGGTCAATCTGGCCGTGTTCTATGAAGCCTGTACCTTCAACTGTATCTCCTGTCAGAACTGGCACTTCCGGCTGAAACGTCCGCCTGGCACAGTCAGTGCCCAGCAGCTAGCGGACGCGGCCCACAGCCGAACCCACTGCGTATGTTATTTCGGCGGCGATCCAACTCCGCAGATGCCCCATGCCCTTGCGGCTTCGCGGATCTTGGCGGCCAAAGGGTTGGCGGTCTGCTGGGAGACCAATGGTTCAATGCACCCCAGACTCTTGGACCAAGCTGTGGAGTTGTCCCTCCGCAGCGGCGGTTGTCTGAAATTTGACATAAAAGCAATAGATGAGAATTTGCACAGGGCGCTGACTGGAATCACAAACCGGCGGACCTTGGAAAACTTTCGCCGGGCGGCTGAGCGGATCTCGGAGCGCCGCGATCCACCGCTGCTGGTAGCTAGCACGTTGTTGGTGCCTGGCTATGTGGACGCCGCAGAAGTCGGGCGCATTGCCCGCTTCATTGCCGCCATAGATCCCTCAATCCCATACGCCTTGCTTGGTTTTCATCCAGCGTTTTATGTGCACGATCTGCCACCTACCTCCGTGCGCCACGCGGAGGAGGCCCTGGTTACAGCGCAGGCCGCCGGCCTGACTCGGGTCCGCATCGGCAACCGCCATGTGCTGTCGCACGCGTACTGACGGCGGGCGGTAGACAAGGCTGGTGTCCCCAGCCGCACTCGCATCCTCAGTTCTGTGCCTCCAGCGCCAGTTCTTTGGCGGAAGCAGGCTTGTTCATTTTCCCAAGTGGCCGGTTTCTGGTATAATCTGACTACGCCACGGCAATAAGGAGTGTTATGGCAGATCGCATTGTGTCGCCCGATCCAAAGAGTGAAGAAGTCGGCTTGGATGTGGGGCTCCGGCCACAGAGCTTGGATGAATATATTGGCCAAGAACGGGTCAAGGAGAACCTGCGCATCCTCATCGAGGCTGCTGAAGGACGCAGTGAGGCGCTGGATCACGTCCTGTTTTATGGCCCACCGGGCTTGGGCAAGACAACCCTGGCCCATGTGGTAGCCAATGAGATGGGAGTAGGCATCAAGGTCACTGCAGGGCCGGCCATTGAGCGGGCGGGGGATCTGGCCGCGATCCTTACCAATTTGCACAAAGGTGACGTACTGTTCATTGATGAGGTGCATCGCCTGGGGCGGGCTGTCGAAGAGGTGCTCTATCCCGCCATGGAAGATTTTGCCCTGGATATCGTCATTGGTAAGGGCCCTGGGGCGCGCAGCATCCGGCTCAAATTGCCCCGCTTCACGATCGTGGGGGCCACAACCCGCCTGGCGCTCATGACAGCTCCATTGCGAGCCCGCTTTGGAGCGGTCTATCGACTGGATTTCTATGATGGGCAGGCGATGCAGACCATTGTCCGGCGCTCGGCAGGCATTCTCAGAGTTGCGGTTGATGAGGAGGGCGTCACAGAGATCGCCCGCCGGGCCCGAGGTACGCCCCGTGTGGCCAACCGCTTGCTCAAGCGAGTTCGTGACTACGCCCAGGTGCGGGCCGATGGCGTCATTACACAGGTCGTGGCCCAGGATGCACTTTCACTGCTGGAAGTGGATCCTTTGGGGCTGGATGACATTGACCGCCGGGTTCTACACACCATCATCGAAAAGTTCGATGGCGGCCCGGTCGGCTTGGATACGATCGGTGCTGCCCTTTCAGAAGAGCCCGACACCATCATGGATGTGGTAGAACCTTACCTCTTGCAATTGGGCTTCCTCGACCGCACGCCTCGGGGACGCGTTGCCACACGACGGGCGTACGAGCATCTGGGCATCGCCTACGATGAGTCAGCCCAACCCAGTCTGTTCTAGTTTCCGGTGGCTCCGTACGCCCGGGTTCCGGGGTGTACGTTCGAGCGGGCAATAGAACCAACCAAGGCCTTGGTCTTGGGTCATGTCGTGTCTCGAGCGCCACAACTGCAGAGACAGGAGTTGTAGAAAAGCGGCCAGGCGTTCGTACCTGGCCGCTTGGACTATGCAGTCTCACAGTCCTCTATTCGGGATCACTGTCCAAGCTATCAGTATCGCGGGAATGGTCGAACCAACTTGAGAAAGCATCGATGAACTCGATGGGCACCGGGAAGATGATGGTCGAGTTCTTCTCTACAGCGATTTCGGTGAGTGTCGAAAGGTAGCGCAGTTGGAGCGCTGCCGGTTGCTGGGAGATCACCGATGCCGCTTCCTTGAGCTGCTCCGCAGCATCGTACTCGCCCTGGGCGTGGATAACCTTGGCCCGTTTCTCGCGCTCGGCCTCCGCTTGGCGGGCCATGGCACGCTTCATCGTCGCGGGCAACTCGACGTCCTTTACCTCGACGATACTGACCTTGATGCCCCACGGCTCTGTCGCTTCGTCCACAATCTGCTGTAATTTCTGGTTGATCTGGTCACGGTGGATGAGGAGCTCGTCCAGATCGGACTGGCCGAGAACGGAGCGGAGACTGGTCTGGGCGATCTGCCACGTGGCCCGGTTATAGTCCTCCACCTGGACGATGGCATCGGCCGGATCCACGACGCGATAATAGGCCACGGCATTGACACTCACGGTCACATTGTCCTTGGTGATAGCCTCCTGGGTGGGGATATCGAGGGTAACCACCCGCAGGTCTACCTTAAACATGCGGTCGACCAGGGGGATGATGAAAAAGATGCCCGGACCCTTGACGCCCGAGAGCCGTCCTAGCCGGAAGATAACACCCCGTTCATACTCCTGGACTATCTTGATCGCAGAGATGACCAAGACGATCAAAAAGATGATGACGATCCCGGTTACTGAAAAGATCGAGCCGAGCAATTCAGACATTCTGTGCCTCCTGTTCTTGTTGACTCGAGTGCTGTTCTCCACCCCGATTATACCGTAGAATGGCCCGGGTAGCAACTAACCGCTGTGTGGCTTGTGGGACTGCTTCCAAGCCTCGGCTGGCTCGCGACTATCTTTGGGCGGAGCTACGCTGGTACCAACCGCCGCGCACCCAATCCGGCGGAAGGGCAAGAGGTGTACGATCAGCGAGATTGCAGGCTGATTTGTGGCGAACCTAGTCTGCGTCGGATGTCGTGCAGCTGTGCTGGTAGGCCATTACCGCCGCACCCAGGACGCCGGCATAATCGCCCAACGTCGCCGGCACGATCCGTACCCGATCTGCGTGTCGTTGCTGGATGTAGTATTGGCGTGCAGTGACGCGGACGGGCGCCAGGAACTCGTCTTCTAGGGCTTCGACAACCCCTCCCCCAAAGACGACCATCTCTGGGTCGATCAGGTTCACGATCGAGGCTGTCAACAAACCCAGATACCACTGCGCCCGTGAGAATACTTCACGGACCAAGGGATCACCCCGGCGGTACGCTTTGGCCAAAACTCCGCTGGTGAGGCGGCGCTTGCCATCTTTGGTCAGTTTGGGGATCAAACTCTCCCGGCCGACGGCCAAGCCGCCACGAATGTCGCGCACGATAGCGGTTCGGCTGGCGACAGACTCCAGGCATCCTCGTTTTCCGCAGCCGCACAGCGGGCCGTCAGCCAGCACGATCATGTGTCCTACCTCGCCGGCTGCGTGGCGGAAGCCGCTGCGCAACTTCCCGTCCAAGATCAAGCCGCCGCCGACACCAGTTCCCACAAAGACGCCGACCATATCCTTTGTTCCGCGTCCCGCTCCCAGTGAGAATTCGCCGAGGGTACCCAGGTTCACGTCGTTCTCCAGACAGACCGGAACGCCCAGGCTCTGTGACAACTGTGGGCCCAGGGCGACTTGATCCCATCCCGCCAGGTTGGGTGGCTGGAATACGATGCCGCTGTCAGGATCCACTGGGCCTGGTGCACCAATGCCTACTCCGGCCACGCGATCCCAGCCGATATTGGCCTTGTCCACTGCCTGTCGGGCTGTAGCGGCGATACGCTCGAGCACCGCCTCTGGCCCTTCCTTTGCTCTCGTTTTCTGCTTGGCCTGGGCAGCAATCTCGCCTGAACCAT
>JASFOV010000161.1:0-9111 GCA_050116355.1 Anaerolineae bacterium | reverse complement strand
CAGTCGATCTTCAGTAAGGGCTGTAGGCAACCATATGGCTCCCGGCCGGCTCAAGCGCTGATCCCCCGTTTCATGCGCCACTGGACAACATTCTTGGCGCCGCCTTCCACCGTGCCACCACCGGTGAGATATCCTTCTTCCCAAAAGCGATCATACCTGATTCGCTCCTAGTACTGATCAACATATCCTTTCCCTCTTGGGATCCCCTTTGAAAATCACCGCCTTCCCGCACCGGTTACAAGACGGAGCCTCGGGCATTGCGGATGCTACTTTTGACGTATACGGAAGGCATCATTTGGCCCTTGCGTGATCCGATCCAAAAATGATAAAATAATAGTATTAACCAGAATAAAGAGCATGGTCAATATGCGCCAGCATATCCATCCTACAGATAGCCACTCAGACTACTACTGCTACTCTGAAAATGAAGGGATAAGGATATAGATGTCACGCAAAGGAAACAGCACCACGGTTCACCGTTACCTGGAGCAGATTTGGAGCAAAGGCAAGCTCGATCTCTGAGGAAGTGGTTGCCCAAGATGTTATCGCCAACGTCATGACTTATACCGATGCAGAAAGCATGAGACAAGGCATTGCCATGAGGCGGAACTCTTCTCCCGGCATGCAGATTACCTCGGACGATGAGAGGGCTGTGGAAGACAAAGTCATCTCGCATTGGACCATCTGCGGCACGCATCAGGATGAGGAGCGGGGTATTCCAGCTACCGGCAAAGAGGCAATCTGGTCGGGCATCACCATCTTTCGCTTGTCCGGGGGCAAGATCGCCGAGTTCTGGACACAGGTAGACAGATTGGGTCTGATGAAGCAACTTGGGGCCGTCCTAGTACCGGGCGCAAACTAGATCGAACAGCATTTGGGACCCGTTCTGTTAACGATTCCAGAGGCAGGTGCTCCCTAGCGTCTGCCACGAGAAAAGGGAAGGAAGGAACACGATGCCAGAAGTATCCTACGAAACATCTGTCGTTGTTAATGCCCCAGTCGATGTGGTCTATGACTACATTGCCGATTTTCCACGTCACGTGGAGTGGAATCACCAGCCGACCAGGATGATAGCGGTGAAGGAGGGTCCCGTTCAGGTAGGCAGCCAATACCAAACGTACGAAAAAACGGCCAGCAACCTCAGTTTCGGAACAAAGATGATGTTTGCCGTCATGGGTCCCATTTCCAAGTTGATGTGGGGCTCGGCAGACTACACCCTGGCTGAAATTACCGCCCTGGAACCGAACCAGCGCGTGGCCTGGAAGGCGCGGGCGCCCAGTACCAAGAAAGGCGATCTCATGCGCATGAACTGGGAGATTCTGTTGCAGCCGCAGAATGGCGCCACCAAGGTAGTCCAGCGCTGCCAGATCGTTCCGCCGACCGAAAGCCCGATGTTCGGTATGGTCAACGAAGGCACGGCCGCTCAGGGCTGCGAAGAGGCAACGGCCAACCTGCAGCGGATGAGGTCGATCATCGAAGGTGGGTAGGTATTTCTTTCTTTGCCTCGATCAGGTCCAGCTAGGAGAACAGACATGGTTGCAGGCATCTATCAAGATCCAAAGCAAGAAAAGGAGAGACTGCTATGACTACAAACGTGATCTTTATGGGTTGGGACCGTGCGATCGCCGGTCGCGAGGCCGATGCCGCTCAGCTCTTTCAAGAGGTCGTACAATACCTCGGCGGGTTGCAGCAGGCAGGCACGATTCAATCATTCGAACCTGTTCTTCTCAGCCCGCATGGCGGAGATCTGAACGGTTTTTTCCTAATCCGCGGAGAAAGCGACAGACTCGACGCTCTGCAGTCAGATGAGGAGTGGTTCACCTACGTGACCCGCGGTGGAATGCTCCTGGAGGGACTAGGAGTTGTGCGCGGCGCAGTGAGCGAGATGGTTATGGAGTGGATGGACCTTTGGAACAAGATCATCCCGGCGTGAGCCTCGGTCTGACCCCAATACGCAGAGTACGCGCCTAAACAGAGTCCAAATCCTAGAGTAACGAAGGAGGAAGATATGTACGGAACAGTCGCAAAGCTAAAAGTAAAACCTGGTGGCATCGACAAATTGAAAGAGTGGAGTCCGGAGGAAAGGGATCGAGACAGCGGGGCCAGGGCGATCTATGCCTTCCAGATGGACGACAATCCCAATGAGGTCTACACCATCGCCGTGTTCGACAGCAAAGAGGCGTACGTGGCCAACGCCGAGAGCCCCGAGCAGGACAAGCGCTATCGAGAGATGCTCCAATGGCTTGAGGGCGAGCCCGAGTGGCACGACGGCGAGATTGTCTATCACGAGCAGTACTAATCGGGAGGGCTGGCAGCACAGATCAAGGCCGTCCACTCCCTGATACTAGTTCGGTGAGCCTGAGTGCCGTCCGCGTTGGCCTGCCATCCGGAGGATTGCATCGGTGGCCCGCCAGCGCTGTCGGCATTCGGTCGCAGACCCCACCTGCCGACAGCGCTGGGGTTTTTCTCCCCACCGCTCGGTACTAAATTTCATCGGCAGCCGGATTCTGGTGCGTCGAGCCCGCACACCGTCCAAGACAGGATGTGTCACTACAGCATACGTGGCATATGCCCAACCGGCGAAATATGGAGATGTTCATGGCTTTCAGAATGAGTCCCAACGTATCGGTGAGAACCCGGCGCGTCTCGGACGCAGTTGACTTTTACACCAAGGTATTGGGCTTCAAGAACCGCTCGGAAGATCCAGGATCGGTCGACCTCGATGCCAGCCCTCTCAATCTCTTTGTGGATCAAGACCAGGCGCTTTCCGGACCTGTGATGGAATTACTCGTCGATGACCTAGACCAAGCCCGGGAAGTCCTGGTGGCCAACGGCTGTGAAATCGTTCGCTGGCGTGGCAAGGGCCAGGACTGCTATGTACGCGATCCCTTCGGTATGATCTTTAATATCTGGGAAGAGTAAGCTCCACTGCGGAACCAACGGGTTGCCCAATCGCCTGAACCGCGAGAACACCGGCACAGGCTAGGCACACCCTGTTTGAGAAGGAGGAGGATTCGTGATCGCCAGAACCTGGCATGGCATTACCGAAGCAGTCGATGCGGACGACTATCTTGACTACCTAAACAGAACAGGCGTCCCAGATTTGCAGGCGACCGAAGGGAACCGGGGTGTCTATGTTCTAAGAAAGATCGAGTCCGGTCGGGCTCATTTTGTGCTGATCTCCCTCTGGGAGTCCGCCGATGCGATCCGCAACTTCGCCGGACCGGACATCGTGCGAGCCCGGTACTACCCCGAGGACGATAGATTCCTATTGGAACTTGAGCCAGAGGTTGCACACTACGAGGTTCTTGTCCAGCCGGCAGGAGCATAGCGGACAACAGTGTTGTGATTCTGCAGTCACACGTTCCCCCCACGTCGGCGATCTTGGTCACCCCCGAGACAATGGATCCGGGTAACAGTCTTCCGCGTTCTGTGCAAGCGCAATCGACGACGAGAAAAGTCAGAATCAGGGCATCAAGACTGCCGCTCTGAAACGAAGAAAAACTACGTTAGAGGAGAATGAGATGAAGATGAAAGTAGTGATCGTTATCAGTCTAGTATCGATCCTGGCGCTATCCCTGGCCGGGATCGCAGTCGCTCAGGAACAGGGCACGACCGTGGCCACTGGCCTGAACGGGCCCCAGGGGATCCTGGTCGCGCCCGACGGCAGCATCTGGGTGGCCGATGGCGGCATGGGCGGCGAAGAACAGATCGGAACGATCGGCGCACCCGGTGAAGAGTCGCCGATCATGTTCGGCCAAACAGCGCGTGTCGTCCAGATCGCCCCCGACGGCACCCAGACCGTGGCAGCTACTCTGCCCTCCATCGCCTTTGGGCAGGAAATCGCCGGCGCCGGCCGGCTAGCTCTGTTGGATGGCACGTTGTATGTCACCAATAGCTTCTGGATCGACGCCGCCGGTATGGAATCCAGGCCGCTAGCGGCGGTAGTGGCTACGGTGGCCGGTGGCCAGGCCACTGAGGTGGCCGACACGTGGGCCTTTGAGGTGGCCAACAATCCCGACCCCCATGTTCTCGATTCTCACCCCTACGACGTGGAGGCCGGCCCGGATGGCATGCTGTGGGTAACCGAAGCAGGCGGCAACGCCCTGCTCAAGGTCGACCCTTCATCGGGTGACATCCAGCTGGTAACGGTCTTTGCTGGATTGCCCAGCCCGGTCGCCAACCCCAATCGGGGCGGGGCCCAAGAGTCGGATCCGGTGCCCACCGGCATTGCCTTTGACGCCAGTGGCAACGCCTACGTATCGTTCCTACCCGGCTTTCCCTTCTTGCCAGGTACGGCCAAAGTGGTCCAGGTTGGCTCCGACGGCACAGTGAGCGATTATGCCACCGGCCTGACGATGCTGACCGATCTGCAGACGGGGCCGGATGGCATGCTCTACGCCGTGTCGATCGGCCAGTTCACCGAGCAGGGACCCGTGCCCAACACCGGCGCGGTGTTGCGCATCAAGGCGGGTGAAGCATCCGAGGCATTGGTCGATGGCCTTTCTTTCCCCACCTCCATCGACTTTGACGATGCTGGCGATGCCTACGTGACCCTCAACGGCATTGGCGCGCCCGGATCGGGCCAGGTAGCCCGCTTTGACGGGCTGACGGCCATGGCCGGGTCCAGCCTGGAAGCGGCAGCCGTCGCTTCCGAGACCGCTGCCCAACCGCAGGCCCTGCCCGAGACCGGTGCCATGCCGCTGCATGCAGGCTGGCTCGCCGTGGTCCTTGGTACTGGGCTGGTGATGGCAGCCATCTTGCTGGGTGCTCGCCAGCGATCGGACTCGACCAGCTCCGGGCGCGAGTCCTAGCCGGCGCCGGTGCGCGCCGAGCGCGTGCGCGGGCGGAGGGGCTAGCCCCCTCCGCCCTTTTGCTGCAGACGACCGGAACATGGCCGGCAATCGGAGCAAAGCAGGAATTTCCCTTCTATGGTATAATGAAGGCATCGCCCACCGGAATCCGGGAGGCATTCGAGATGAGCAATGCACCCTGCATACTGGTCGTGGGCAGTGAGCCGCGCCGGCTGCGGGCCACTTCGAAGCGACTAAGGGCGGCCGACTACGAGGTACTGGAAGCCACAGACGGCCGCGATGGTCTGCGTCTAGCCCGGGAGCGCAAGCCCGACCTCACGCTACTCGATGATTCCCTCACCGGCATCAGTGCTGTCGACCTATGTCGCCTCCTCAGGACTGAAGAGTCGTTAGCGGGTATGGGCCTCATCCTGCTGGTGGATGCGGTGCAAGCACCCGCAGACCAGGCGGAAGGGCTGCAGGCGGGTGCCGACGCCTACATCGCGCACCGCCTTCCTGACCACGAGTTTCTGGCGCGCGTGGAGGCCGTCCTGCGGCCCCGGCGGATCAACAAGGCCTTGCTCGAAAGCGAGGAACAGTTCCGTGCAGTGTCTGAACATTCCCTGGACCTGATCCACATCGTCAACGCCGGTGGCCAGTTGACCTATGCCAGCCCTTCCCACGAGCCTGTGCTGGGCTATGCCCCCCAAGAGCTAGTCAACGAGAACATGCTCGAACTCGTGCACCCTCAAGACCTGAAACAGGTGCAAAGCATCCTGGACGAGATCCAACAAGAACCAGGTGCTGCAGCCTCGGCAACGTTCCGCATCCGGCACAAGGACGGTACGTGGCGATGGCTCGAATCCACCGGGCGCAACCTTCTCGACAACCCTTCCATCCGGGGCATTGTCGGCACGTCGCGGGACATTACGGCGCGGGTGCAGGCCGAAGAACGGCTGCAGGAGAGCAGGAGCAAGTTCAAGGCCCAATACAAGGGTCTACCCATCCCTGTCTATACCTGGCAGCGGGTGGATGACGATTTTGTGCTCATCGACTACAACTATGCAGCCGAGGAAATCACTCAGGGCAATGTGGTCCAGCTGCTGGGGGCAACAGCCAGCCAATTGTATCAGGACACACCTGATATCTTGGCCGAAATGCGCCAATGCCATCAGCAGCAACGCTCGTTTCAGCGCGAGATGCTGTATGAATTTCGGAGCACCAATGATACCAGACATCTGTCCGTCTCATACGGCTTTGTGCCACCGGACATTGTTCTGGTCCACACCGCAGACGTAACTGAGCGGATCCAGACAGAGCTGGCGCTCCACAGGTTGCGCGGGGAGCTGGAACAGAGGGTCCAGGAGCGAACAGCCGAACTGCAGCAGGCCAATACAACGCTGATAGCTGAGATTGCTAAACGGGAGCAGGCGCAGCAGGAGAGCGAAAAGAGCCACCAGCGCGAGCGGGTGCTCAATGCCTTGCTGCGCATCTCCATCGACGATATACCGCTGGCCCAACAGCTTGAGCAGGCGCTCGACGAAATCCTCTCCATCCCCTGGCTCCCAGTCCTGCCTCAGGGAGCCATCTTTTTGGTGGGACAGGACCCCAAGGTACTGGAGCTGCAGATCGCCCGCAGTCTCGGCCCCGCGTTTGAGGAAGCCTGTGCCCGCGTCAACTTTGGCCGCTGCCTGTGTGGAACGGCGGTGGACACCGCGCAGATCCAGTTCGCGGCGGGCATCGACGAGCGTCACGAGATCGACTATGCAGGCATGCAGCCCCACGGCCACTACTGTATCCCCATCTTGTCCGGCCCTAAGCCAATCGGTGTCCTGGTGCTTTATCTTGACGAAGGACATCAACAGAACGAAGAGGAGCAGGATTTTTTGCGGGCGGTGGCTCACAGCCTGGCCGGCATCATCGACCGCAAATGGGGAGAGCAGGCCCTGCGCGACAGTGAACGGCGCTACCGGCTTCTGGCCGAGAATGCGACAGACATGATCTCCCGGCACAGCCCTGAAGGTATCTATCGCTACGCCTCACCGGTCTGCCACAATCTATTGGGCTACGAACCCGAGGAGCTTATCGGGCATGACGCCTACGAATTCTTCCATCCGGATGATTTGGTGGCCATACAAGAGTCCCACTCGACCATCCTTGAAGAACCGACCATCTCTACCCTGGCCTACCGCATCCGCCGCCGGGATGGTAGCTACCTATGGGTTGAGACCACCAGCAAGACTGTTCACCATCCCACGACGGGCCAGGTGGAGGAGATCATTGCCATCACCCGTGACATCACCCAGCGCAAACAAGCCGAGCAAGCGCTGCAGGCCAATGAGCAGCAACTCCGCGAGTTATACGCTCAACTGGAGGATCACAGCCGCACATTGGAGCACAAGGTAGCCGCGCGCACCCAGGAGATCGAGCAGCGACGCCAGGTGGCCGAAAGCTTGGGCGGCATGCTGACAGTGCTCAATTCCGATCTGCCCCTCGACGAAATTCTGGAACATATCGTGGTCGAGGCCAGTCGCCTGCTCGGTAGCGACGCCAGCGCCATCTATCGTCTAGAGGGATCGGACGGGATATTCACCCCGCACACAGTTCGAGGGCTGCCGGCTGAAGAGATCTCCGATCTGGCCTTTCCGCCCGACCTAGGCCGGGCGCTACGAAGCAGCAGACCGGTGGCCATTCCGGACGTGACAGATGTCGCCATCGGCTCAGACCTGCTGTCGGCCCTAGAGTGCATGGCGGATTGCTGTCTGGCACTGCTCGCCGTGCCACTCATTGTCAAAAGCGAGGTCTACGGTGGCCTGTTGCTGTATTACTCGGAACCCCGCGCCGTGTCAGATGAAGAGATCGGCCTGGCTGTCGCCTTTGCCGACCAGGCGGCTCTGGCCATAGAAAACGCCCGGCTGCATGAGCAGGTTAGAGCCGGCGCTGTCAGAGAGGAACGAGCCCGGCTGGCGCGGGAGCTCCACGACTCGGTGACTCAGGCGCTGTTCAGCATGACGCTCCTGGCCGAGGCGGGCCAGCGCCTCGCTCAGACTGGAGATTTCGAGCGTGTGCAGTCCTATTTGGGTCGTCTGGGTGAGACGAGTCACCAATCGCTCAAGGAGATGCGGCTGTTGGTCTACGAACTGCGACCACTGGCCCTGGAGAGCGTTGGACTCGTCGGTGCCTTGCAGCACCGGCTCGATGCAGTAGAAGCCCGGGCGGGGGTGGAAGCACGGCTGCTGGTGGACGGAACGATCCAGGCTCCGGCTGGAATGGAAGAAGATCTATACCGCATTGCCGAACAGGCCCTGAATAATGCACTGAAACACGCATCAGCGACCTCGGTGACGACACGCCTCCAGGGCAACAACCGCCGGCTCGTCCTAGAGGTATCCGACAACGGCTGCGGCTTCGATCCCGAGGCCGCCAAGGAGAAAGGCGGCCAGGGCTTGGTGAGCATGCAGGAGCGAGCGGCGCGCGTCGGCGGCACGTTGACCCTGTCCTCCGTCCCAGGGCAGGGTACCACCGTCCGCATCGAAGTCGAGATGCCAGACAATGCGGACACCCACAGCGATCCAGAATAGATGGGGGCCACACACCGGGCAGCGCGCAGCGTGCGCCACCGGGTTCCTGCCATCTGAGGGGAGATGCCAATGACCGACACACAGCCTATCCGGGTTCTGATTGCAGACGATCACGCCATCGTGCGCGAGGGCCTGCGGGCGTTGATCGACACCGAGCCAGGCATGGAACTGGTCGGCGAAGCGGTCGACGGCGTCGAAGCGATCCAATTGGCGCGCTCCCTACAACCGGACGTCCTCCTGCTGGATCTACTCATGCCGCGCAAGGACGGTCTGGCGGCCATCACCGAGATCAAGCAAGCCCAACCCGAGGCCCGCATTCTCGTCCTCACCAGCTTTGCTGAGGACGACAAGGTCTTTCCAGCCATCAAAGCCGGCGCCCTGGGCTATCTACTCAAGGATACGACGCCCCATCACCTGCTACAAGCGATCCGTGACGTATACCATGGTGAGTCATCGTTGCATCCGACGATCGCCCGCAAGCTCATCGACGAGCTACACCGGCCGTCAGCCCCACCCGCCGCCGGCGAAGAACTCACTGAGCGCGAGGTTGAAGTGCTTAGCCTTGTCGCCCAGGGTCTATCCAATCAGGAGATTGCCGATCAGTTGTTCGTCAGCGAGCGCACGGTGCGCAAGCACGTGAGCAATATCCTGGGCAAATTGCACCTGGCAAACCGGACTCAAGCCGCGCTCTATGCCCTCCGCACAGGCATCTCCGAGCTCGATCGCGTCCCCTAGCG
>JASFOV010000160.1:0-9143 GCA_050116355.1 Anaerolineae bacterium | reverse complement strand
TGCAGCCTGCAGGCTGCCCAACTCGTCCACCAAGCCTGCCGCCAGGGCCTGCTCGCCGGTCCACACCCGGCCGCGGGCGACCGTCTCCACTTCTTCCAGGCTGAGACCGCGGCCCTCTGCCACGCGCGTCTTGAAGCGGGCATAACCGGCGCCGATCTCGGCCCGGACCTTGACGCGCTCTTCCTCGCTGAACGGTGCGATGTCGGCGTACAGGCCAGCCGCAGCGCCCCGGGACACCGCTTCACGCTGGGCGCGTACTTTGTCAAAGAGACCGCGGGTGACAATTTTGCCGCCCCAGATGCCAATGGATCCGGTGAGGGTGGTGGGTTGGGCATAGATGGCCTGAGCCGGGGCCGAGACATAATAGCCGCCGGAGGCCGCCTGGTTGCTCATATATACGACCAACGGTTTCTTCCGCTTGAGGATCTCCAACTCGCGCCAGATCAGGTCCGAGGCCAGTGCCGACCCTCCCGGCGAGTCGACGTGCAGTATCACCGCGGCTATGTGCTTGTCCCGGGCAGCCGCGCGGATCTGCTGTACTAGCGTACTGGAGCCGGCCTGTTGGCTGGCAAAGGGCAAAGGAACGGGCACGGGGACCGGCGACCTGCGGCTGTCGCCCAGCACAATCATCCCTTCCAGGCAGATGACGGCGATGGCCTGCCGGCTGTGCCAGCGCCGGGAACGCAGCACGCGACCGCGCGCCTGGTCCCAGGTGAGCGTGGGGACCGGTGCCTGTGGCGTGCCTAGGCGCGCCGCTACCTCGTCCTCGTAGCAGACGCCGTCCAGCAGGCCCGCTTCGTGTGCCTGGTGGGCCGTCAGTGGCACGCTGTCGAAGAGTTCACGGACTCGGCTGGGCGCCAAGCTCCGACCGTTGGCGATGGCTCCCACCACCTCGGCGTACAGCGAATCCAGGATCGATTCGAGCATCTCGCGGTGGGGTTCGCTCATCTCTGAGCGGCGGAACATGTCGGGCGACACTTTGTACTCGGCAAAGGCCTCAAAATCGGCTTCGATACCCACGAGGGCCAAGGTATCCTTGAGGAACAAAGCCTCACTCCACAGCCCGGCAATCTGCAGGCTGGCGCTTTCCGGAGCCAGGATCTGTTCGCAGGCCACAGCCAAATAGTAGGACCACATGCTGAACTGTTGCAGGTAGGCCACAGTCCGCTTGCCCGACTGCCGGAACTGGGCCACGGCCTGGCGCAGGCTGGACAGGGTACCAGGCCCGGTGTTCAGGTCGGAGATGATGAAGACGACGCCCTGGACGCGGCCATCCTTTGCCAGTCGATCCAGGATCTCTGTAATAGCCTCCACGCTGAGCGGCGGCGCAGGCCAGGGCAACAGCGACCAGGGGAAACGGCGCGACGGGCGCGGCATGCGCTCCGGCAGACTGCCGCTGAGTTCAATGACGACATAGCCGATGTCGCCCCGCCGGAGCAGCCGTAGGCCGTTGCTCACTGTCAAGCGGGTATTGCGGAACAGATCGGAGATGCGGATCGCTTCAGCCATCGTGCCTCCGGAGAGGATTGGTGTGGGCGGGACAGGGCCTAGCCATCAGGGGAGGGGCGCCCACGAAATGCGCTCCTCGACCCAGCCATGGAGCTCGTGAGGGGCAGCGCCGCGGACTTGGCCATCCAAGGGGCCGCCAATGGGAAAGAGACGCATCTGGTCCCGACCATCGGGACGCATGATCCAGACCGCCCATGACCCGTCCCGGTCGGAGATAAAGGCGATATGGCGGCCATCCGGCGACCAGGTTGGCAGTCCGTCATTGGCCGGATGGTTGGTCAGACGTGTCAGACCAGACCCGTCGAGGTTGGCTAGATAGACCTCCCAATTGCCATCACGCCGCGACATAAAGACAAGGCGGCGGCCGTCGGGCGAGGCTTCGGGATTGGTCTCGGTGCTGCCGGGAATCACCTGCTGGGTGTCGGTTCCGTCGGCGTCCATGAGCAGAATACCGCAGGCGTCACCTATGCAACCGGCGTACAGAATGCGCCCGTCGGGCAACCAGGCCGGCGAGCTGCCCAAGACGGGGCTTCCCTCCCGCCGGATCGGCTGGTTGTCGGCGTTGAAGGTTCGCAACAGGCGCGGTTGGCGATCGGCTTCTTGGCGGGCATGATAGACGTAGACCTGCCCCTGGGTATCAACGCTGGGCCGGGCGGCTTCGATCAGGTTCGAGATCTTCCAAATGCGATGACCCGCGGTATCCACCTGCTCGATGCCTTTGTCGTTCGCTTTCCAGGATTTGACCACCAATCGCGAGCCGCCCGGCAAAAAGTCAGGTTGGCTGGCTTCGGTAGCAATCCGTTGGCAGGTGGCGCTGTTGACCGGGCAGGTGAAGACGTCGTAGGTCTGGCGCGCCGGATCAAAGCGCGCAAAGGCGATCTGCCCCGCGAGCCGGGGTCGGGTGGTGGCGCTTGGCGTAGCGAACGGGTCAGGTGTGTCCGTGACCAGCAGACTGACAGTGGCGGCCGCTGCAGCTGGCGTGGGGCGGATGCTTGCGGTCGGAGAGGGCTCGGAGCTGGGCGCTACGCTGCCACTAGGCGTCGCGGTGGCCAGAACCTGTGTCGTGGCGGCTGAGGTCGGGGTCTGGGTGGGAATGGGAGCGGTCTCCGCCGGTTGCTCCCTGCCGAGCACCAAGTAGGCCAAGGGCACAGCCAGCAACAGCAGTACCGCAGCCACGAGGAGCAGGGTGCGGCGTCTGCTACGCAGCCAGGGCGGTGACGGACGAGTTTGCTCGTGGGCCTCTTGTCCGGCAGCTGCGAGCGCCTGAGCCGCGTCAGAGTCGCCGGCCCGCACCAGAGTGGCCTGGTCAAAGATCGAATCCTGGGCCTGCGAGCCTAACGCCTCCCGCGCCGCCAGCTTGGACCGCAATTCGCGCACATCCCGGTAGTCGGGATCACTGATGGCAATCTCGTCCAGGTGTTCGGCCGCCTCGTCCCAGCGGTGCAACTGGATCGCCTGGCCCGCCGATCGATAGAGGCCGGCCAGGCGGATCTGCTCGCTTGCCCCAGCGATAAGTGTGGACACGTCGCGGTAGTTAGGGTCAACCTTGATGATCTGGCTGAATAGATTCACCGCTTCGCGCCAGGATTCAGCCTCCAGCGCCCGCTGGGCGCGCCCATACAGATCCTCCAGCGAGTAGCCGTCGGACTGCAAGGCCGGTATGGGACCCTGCAGGGGCAGATCATGTGCTGTCAGGACCTCGTCGATGGCATCGATCATCTCCTGCGGAGTTTGGAACCGGTCGTCGGCTCGCTTGCCCAGCGCCTTCTCGACCAAGTCGATGACCTCATTGGGCAGGTCGGGACAGGCCTCGACCAGCGGCGGCGGCGGGCTGGCTATGTGCTGGTTGACAATGGCCCACGGGGTGTCAGCCCGGAAGGGAAGGTTGCCGCTGAGCATGCGGTACATGACGATGCCCAACGAGTAGATATCGGCGCGAATGTCAACCTGTTCGCCCCGTCCTTGTTCGGGTGCCGCGTAGTAGGGCGAGCCGACGAATCCGGCCAGGGTCAGGTGGGGCGATGTGCGGGCCCGGGCGATACCGAAATCGAGTACGCGGACCGTACCATCGAGCAGTATCATGATATTGCCGGGCTTGATGTCGCGGTGGACGACTTCGTACTCGTGGGCGTGGTGCAGAGCCATCGCCACCTGTCGGGCGATGTGCAGCGTCTCAGGCCACGGCAGGCTGCCTCGCTCCTCCAAGATGCGGTGCAAGTCCTGACCCGGTACGAACTCCATGACCAGGTAGTGGATGTCGCGGTCGGAGCCATAGTCCAGGACACAGACGATGTGGCGCTGGGGATGGCACTGGGAGAGGCTCATGGCCAGTTTTGATTCCTGAGCAAACCGTTGCAGGAAATTGAGGTCCTGGCTGTGCTGCGGGTACAGCACTTTGACGGCGACATATTCCTTCTCGCGAAGGTCTTCGGCCAGATACACCCAGGCCATGCCGCCGCTGCCCAACTCTGCAATTAGTCGGTAGCGATTGCTCAGGATGGTCCCGATCATATTCCCAATTCGTCCGCCAACGGCCGTGGACCGGTGGTCCCGCGTTGAATGGGCCCCATTATAACCGACTTTGGACGGGGCGACAAATGGGATCGCGGGCCATATTCTGCCCGCAATTCGATGCGAGCGACCGGCCTGTGCTGTACGATGTAGGATCGAGGTGCTAGAGACTGTGGTCTTTGATCTGCCTGTAAAACCCGAGGGAGCACCATGCGTGTGCTATCCGGCTGGTGACGAGGGCTTGCTGCCAAGCATAACAAGAGCCTGCCTGCCGCCGACCAGAGCCAACAGCAGGCAAGCTCTCCAGGGTGGCGTCAGGGGCTGACGCTGATGGCTGCTGGCGCCGAGATGGCGCTGACGTCCGGGTTATAGTAATCGTAGGCGCTGCTGGGTGGTGTCTGGGCCTTGATCGGGTAGCGGGCGCGGATACGGTAGTTGAACTCCAGCGGCTCTCCGGCCTTCAGATCCTCCAGGTAGAGGATGATCTGCCGGCCGGTCAGGTCAAAGCGTGACAGTGTGGCTCCCTCATAATCGGGCGCCCGATCGCTGTCGCGGGCCACGAGGGCGGCCAGATCTTCGGTCAGCACTTCAAAGCCCGGCGGAATGCCGAGGTCGACGATGGCTTGCCGGGCGGCGCCTTTGTTGAGCTCGACACGGACGCTAGCTTCGATCACGTCGTTGACGACCAGTGCGGTGCGGTCATAGTCGACCTGAATGTCCATGAGCGTGTCCCCCTCGACGGGCGCGGGTACTTGCTCCCAGGGCAGGTAGTACCGGCTGCTGACCTGGTACATCAGGTTGCCCTCGCCTTCGACTTGGATACGCAACGTATTGTCGCCGTCTACCGGCCGGTCGGTGAAGCTGACCACTTGCACGACGTCGAAATTGTCCTCGTTGATCTCGATCGGATCGGTTTCTTCGCCATTCAGGCTGACACGGACCGTGGCGTCGGCACCTTCGCCCCCCTTGCGCACCGAGTAGAGCAGCGCCTTGAGGGTCAGTACCGTGGATTGGGTCGAGTGCCAAGTGCCATAGCTGTCCTTCTGCTGGATGAGATAGGTCAGGGCCTGGTTGGCCAGGTCGGAGTGTTTCTCAGTGCGGAGGAAGGCATAGGCTGCCAGGGCGGTGGTCTCGATGGAGCTGGTTTGGCCTGTGCCGCCCATGTAGGTGGCGATGTCGCTGGTCCAGTAGGCGCCGTTGCCTTCAATGGTGGCCATCGCCGCCAGCTCGTCTAGAGCGGCCTCGGTGCTACTGCCCTCGGGATCAGCGGCGGCCAAAGCGTTGGCCACCAGGGCCAACGGGTAGGCGTCCTCGGCTTGGCGCCAGAACTCGCGGACATAGTCCAGGCCACGCTGGGTGCGCCCTTCGTCCTCGTAGCCGGCCTCGGTCAGGGCCCACACGACGTACGCCGTCACCGGCAACTGGGCGTTACCCAGATTGCTCCATGATTGTTCGTGTACCAGGCCCTGGTCGTTCTCCCAACTGCCGTTTGCAGTCTGTTGTGACAAGAGCCAGCTCGCGGCGCGGTCGATGATGGCACTGTCCACCTCGTGCACACGGGCCATATCGGTGAACTCCATCAGGCCGTAGGCGGTCAGCATCCGGTCGGCCGGCGGCTGGCCGAAGAGGCTAAATCCCCCGCCTGCCACTTCAAAGGTGGTCAGGCGCTGGTAGCCGAGATTGATGTACTGCTCGGCCTTCATCTGAACCTCGGGGCTGGTCTGACCGGTACTCTTGAGATAATCGAGGACCAGTACGTTGGGATAGGTGGTGCTGCTGGTCTGCTCAAAACAGCCAAAGGGCATGCGCAGCAGGGCATCCAGACCCTCCACCACTTGACTGAGGATGCCCGGGTACAGCTTCACATAAATCTGACCGGTGCCCGGGATGGCGTCAGCCGGGATCGAGATTGTCTGTTCCACGTCGTCGCTCAAGCGGTCGGAGTAGGTCTGGTCGAAGCGCTTACCATTGGGCACCACCTGTACATCGTGGCGCAGGGTGGTCGCGTCGCTCATGGTGTCGCCGATGGCGGTGACCACTGGCCGGAAGCGGCCCTCGGTGGCAGTGACCCGGATGGGGAAGTAGACAACCGTCACGTCGCCGGGCGCCACCTCCACGGACTGGGAGCTGGGGCCCAGGGCCTCGAACCAGTCCTGCTGCTCCAGCGTCAGGTCCACCTGCTGGCCGGTCTCCAGGTAGTTGTAGACGGCCACGGGCATCGAGACCTCGTCATCTTGGGTAAGCGCCAGGGGCAGGTCGATGTCGACAAAGAAATCCTGAAAAACGCGGACCGGTGCGGTCGTCGAGCCCAACCGCCCGTCCTGGGCGCTGGCCAGGGCCGTCAGCCGCCAGGTGGTGATGGTATGCGCCAGGTCCAGGTCGGTCTGCCAGTGGCCCTGGAGATCGGTAACGGCATCGGGGTTCCAGTACATGGTCTCGGGGAAGAACTGGCGGAGGAGTGGCGCTTCCTGTGTAGTTCCTGTGGCGCCTTCGGATGCAACCCCCTTGTCCACTGCATCCTGGGCTACTGCTGTGGGAATGGGTGCCATGGGCGCTTCCATGGCGAGCATTTCTTCCTCAACGAAGCCGGCCTCGCCGCCCACCAGATCGATGCCCCGTTGAGCAGGAAAGGCGTTCATGGACATGGTGGTTGTCAGCAGCAAGGCAGCCAGCAGGGGAACGGCGATGGTCAAGAGAGCAAGTAGGGCCACCAAGCCGGCGCCGGCCAGGGCCCATCCCTCGCGCTTGAAGCCAAAGCCGGCCGCCCGTGCGCCAAAGGCCAGCGGCAGGGCCAGGTAGCCGGCGACGAAGCCGATAATGGCTGGCGCCGTCGGCGCCTGTCCGCTCGACAGGACCAAGGCCACGAAAAAGACCGGCAAGAGAACCCCGTAGGCGATGAGTAGAAGCAGGGCCAAGCCTAGGGTGGCCTCACCTTTGCGCGCGGCCCGCACAGCCAGACCAATGGCTCCGGCTAGCCCGCCCAAGACCACCGGCCCCACCAGACAGAGCACCAGCGGCCCCACTTGCTCGATCAGGTACTCAAGCTTCATCAGCGGCGTGTCGGCCCACGGCGCGCCGGGGACCGGCACCAGGAACAGCACGACGACGAACCAACCGATGACCAGCAGCGGCAGGCCCACGCCGACCAGTAGGGAGCGGCCCAGCACCCCTTCTCGCCACAGAGCGTAGCCCAGGACTAACACAACCATCAGCGGGACGGCCAGCAAAACAGGGTACAGCAGTCTGCTGATCGTCTCCAAGATCTGCGCCTGGCGCTGTTCGGCCTGCTGGACCTTCACATAGCGCGAATCGGCTGTCAGACCGAAGGGTGCCGCGCCCAGGCCGGCGATTGAAGCCTTGGCCGCTGTATCCTGCGCCAGGCGCAGGTCAGCCTCATCAATACCGGCCATAAGGGCAGGGAAACTGAGGCCATGCAGGTCAAACTTGGGCTCCAGCAGCTCCTTTTCCAACATGAAATAGAGCTTGGCAAAGCCCGGGTCCTGCTCTTGCAGAGCAAAGACCGATTCATCGACGATGGCCAACCCTAGCGCTGCCGGGGTATCCACATCAGCGGCATCGCGTACGTCAATCTGAAGCGTAGCGACCTCGCCAGGCAGGTAGGTATCCCGGTCGAGCTGGACATCCAGTGCCAGTTCGTCGGCGGCATCGACTACGACCAGGCGCGTGTCGCGGACAATCTCGCCACCGGTCGTGATGTGGTAGGCGTGCAATGCCAGCGTTCCGTATAGATCAGGCGTCAGATCGATGGCGGCGGTTGCCTGTCCGCCGCCGACGTCCAGCGCCCGGGTGGACAGGGTCTGTCCCTCACGGGTGATGTCCAGGTAGACCGTGCCGCTGCGCTGGGCTGTCAGGATTTCGACCTGCATCGTCTCGCCCACGCGATAGGCGGCCCGCTCAGGCCGCAGGAGAACGGGGCTTGGTTGCCAAACGCCAGGCTCAAAGTACAGGTATGTTTCGCCCCGGTTGCCCAACGCATCCTGCGCCAGCAGCTGTACCTCGGCGTAGGGCTCCTGGGGGGTGAACCGCAGCTCCCCCAGCCCGTAAGGGCCGGTCTGGGCCTGGTACTCGACCCCGTTGATGGTCAGGTTTACATCGCTCTCGACCGGCGAGCCATCGGGATAGGCAGTCAGCAGGTAGAGAATATTCTCCAACCCGGGCTTCAAGTCGCCGCTCTCGGGAACGGCCTCGATGAGAATCCCTTGCTGGGCCACAGGCAGACGGATGCTCACCTGCTCGGTATGGTTGGCGCCGTCAGTGACGGCCACTTCGAGGATGTAATCGGCCACACCGCTTTCCAGTCCCCCCACAAAGTAGTCGGGCAGGTCGAACTCGAAGGCAAAGCGGCCGCTATCATTGGTGCGGCCATCTAAATCGAGCACTTGCTGGCGCTCCACGTCATACACCCAGCCGGAGAGGGTGACCTGCCCGCCATCCACAGGCTTGCCGAAAAAGTAGGCGGCCTTGACCTGGCCGGTGACGCGCTGGCCGGGCCGGTAAAAGTCCTCGTCGGCCGTGGCGCTGACCTCGAACTTGGGCAGGACGTAGGGCCTGACGGCGACTGTCTTTTCCGAACTGGTGTCACCCATGTTGGCCGTAATCTTGTAGTTGCCGTGGTTGACCTCGCTGGCCAGTTGAAAGTCCCACGAAGTGACGCCGTATTCGGACGTGGTGGCCGACTGCCGGAAGACTTTGTTGCCTTTGGCATCGGCGATCGTGACCTCAATCTCCTGGCCGGCGGCCGGCATCCGATCGAACGCACCCAGGGCCAAAGCGCGGACCAGGATCTGCTGTCCGGGCTGGTAGATCGGTTTGTCGGTAGTCAGCAGGACCTTGTAGCTGCGCTCGACAGTGACCGGCTGTTCCAGCGTGTCGCGGCCTAGCTCGGACCGCGTCTCGACGATGAGTTGTTGCGCTGAGTCCTCCACCTCGGGCACATTGAACTTGGCAGCCACACGACCCTCAGCATCCGTCGTGCCCTCGAAGAGGCGCTCGGCGCGCCCACCGGCCTTGGGCTGGAGCGAGACCTGGACCTCGGCCGCGGCGACCGGTTGGCTGTCGCTGTGCCGCTTCACCTGGACATGGAGCAACCCTGGCGCACCAGG
>JASFOV010000159.1:0-9145 GCA_050116355.1 Anaerolineae bacterium | reverse complement strand
GCCTAGTCTCGAAATCGAGCGCCGTGAGTGCCAGTGCCTCCTGCAGCACCTGGTAGGCTTCCGCCTCTACCCGGTCGGATAGCGGTGGCGACAGGTTGGATGGCTCGGCCAGCCACCAGAAGACCTCTCTATCATCACTGCCCACCAGCCGCACAAAGGAACCATCATCCAGCGCCGCCTCGATCTGCTGGGCGACCAGATCGAAAGGCGAGGGGACCTTGTCCTTCTCGCTTGCCACGCGAGCGAGGAGCCCGTGCTCCGCTAGCCGGAGCAGCATCGCCGCCTGGAGCGTGCGCCAGGGGACCGGCTCGCCGCGGGCCTGGATCGTCTCTGTCGCCGCATCGATGGCGGCGCCCCGGATCTGGACGTCGATGGGCGTTTCGGGCATGGGGTCCGGTTGCGCTGAGGAAGGCGTGAGAGCCAGGCGGTATTCGTCGCCACGCTGGACCAACGAATCGACACCCATTTGGGCCTGCCCAGCTGCGAGAACCAGCGCCTCCGCAACAGCCGCGCGTGCTTCGCTCAGCACAAAGACCATGCGACCGCTATCGCGCAGCAAATCGGTCAGACTGGCCAGAGAGCCAGCCATGACCTGCGAGTACCAGGCTGCATCAGGCGTGCGCTGGCGCATCAGAGGGCGGAGCGGCTTCACCGTGCTGGCCCCGAGCAGCCACGCGCCCCATAGATAAGAGAGCGACCAAAGGGCCGAGTCAAGAGGCACCGCGCTGGTCAGGATCAGACCAAGGCTCCGCGTGGGCAACCGGCGACTCAGATCGCGGACCAGGCCCTGGCCCACGAATCCAGCCTTCGCACCGGGCGACGACCAGTATTCATCCGCCTGGTAGTCCAAACCCGGCATGGGGTTGCCGGCCATCGCCTCCAAGCGACCCACAGCCTCTTCGAAACAGTGCCATATGTTGCGCTCCAGAAAGCGACCAGGCCGCGACAAACCACGGCGGCGCGCGGTGCTTTCCGGCAGCGGGGCCAAGGATGATCCACGCTCAAGACAGTCCAGTAGGAGCGCCAAAAGGCTACGGCGTATTGCGCCTTCAGGGAACAGGCTCTCAATCTTGAGCGTAAGCTCAGCCAATGCATACAGATTTCGGGGCGAGTAAAGCTCCAGCAGGAACTCCAGCCGTGACTGCAAAGACCCTGTCTGGGGTTGTGGCGCAACGCGGTCCATCACATAGTGATAGTGCATCCCCTGCGCTGGCACATCCGTCAGGCGGGCCCGATCCTCGGCATCAACCGATGTTCTACCATCCCACGTACAGGCCGGGCAGCGCAGATACTTGGCCACCGGCGCGCCCTGATCTTTGTCCCAGACGAAATAGTCGGCCACACCCGGACGCATACAAGCCGGACAGGTCGTCGCATACAGCTTCGACAGATAGTTGCGCAGCGGCACACCCTGTTTGAGGCTGTCCCCCAGGCGCGCCACCGCCGCGTCCAACTCGTCGCGATCAGGAAGATCGAGCGTGGCCTGAACGAGTAGCATAACAGCCGGATCGTAGTGAACCGCCACGGGTCGCCGCCCAGCGGACAGGATCTCCCGGACGACCGCCGGACCCTGGCAATAGGGTACCAACACCACGTCGTCCGGGTCGGTGTAGGCTTCCACGTAGGCTTGGGTCACACCGGCCGGAATGGGCCAGCGCATAGAACCGAGAATCTCCCCCGCTTTCCCCGGTTCACCTGGGACAAAGTGCTCAATCCGCTCCATCGTATTCTGCAGTATACCATAAAGACAGTGAACCGACAAGAAGTTGGCCAGGTACACCAGACCGCGATTGCTGTTCAAGTTGGACCAGTCCGTAGCGTGTAGTATAATGGACTTAGTCAACTTCCCGAGAAAGGATAGAACAATGGCTTCAGAACCCTTGCCCCACTGGGACGTGTCCAACGTCTACCCTGGGCTCCAGTCAGAGGAATTCAAGACAGATTTTCAGCGCGCCCAAAGCCAGTTGGACGCCCTGGACGAGTATCTGACCGTCCATCGCATCCACCGCCGCGGGCAGTGGTCCGACGACCCCGCTGCGCTGGCCGAGACCGCCAGCGGATACCTGGATCGGATGAATGCTGCGCTCAAACTGGCCATTACACTACGTGCCTATGTCCACGCTTTTGTCTCAACCGATTCGTACGACACGCAGGCCCGGAAACTGATGTCCGAGCTCGAACCCATATTGGTCCAGCTGGAACAACAGGAAGTTCTGTTCCAGGGCTGGATCGGAGCTGTGGCTGAGCAGGCTGATCTATTTCAGGCTCTCCTAGCCCAGGCAGGGACCGTTGGTCAGCACGCCTTCTACCTGCAGGAAGCAGCGGACCAGAGCCAATATCTGATGAGTCCGGCGGAGGAAAAGTTGGCGGCTGATCTGTCTCTCCCCGGCATCCGTGCCTGGAGCAACCTGCAGGGGGTCATTACCTCGCAGGTCAAGGTCGCCTTTGAGCGCGAAGGCACGCTGGAGAAACTGCCCATCACTATTCTCCAGAACCTGTCGCGGACCGATCCCGACCCCGAGGTACGCCGCCGGGCCTACGAGGCCGAAGTGGCCGCATGGCAAACCGTCGAGGAACCACTGGCCGCCTGCTTGAACGGCGTCAAAGGGACCCAAGCCCTGCTCAACGAGCGCCGGGGTCGTACCGATGCCCTGCATGAGCCCATCGACCAGGCCCGCATCGACCGCCCGACGCTGGATGCCATGCTGGGCGCCATGCACGATTCCTTTCCCATGTTCCGGCGCTATCTTCGGGGCAAGGCCAAGCTGCTGGGCCACGAGACCCTGCCCTGGTGGGACATCTTTGTCCCGGTCGGCAACACCGAGGTGCGCTACTCCTATGCCCAAGCTCGGGAGTTTATCCTTGAGCAATTCGGTACCTTTTCAGAGCGGTTAGTAGGGCTGGCTCAGCGGGCCTTTGATCAGCGCTGGATCGATGCCGAACCCCGGGATGGCAAGCGCGGTGGCGCGTTTTGCATGGGCCTTCCCGCCGTCGAAGAATCGCGGATCCTGTGCAACTTTGATGGATCCCTGGACCAGATCTCTACCTTAGCTCACGAGCTGGGCCATGCCTACCACAACGAATGCCAGGCAGGCAAAGAGATGCTCCAGCGCCGTACGCCCATGACCTTGGCCGAGACGGCATCCATCTTCAACCAGACGATCATCACCGATGCGCTGCTGGCCCGGACCACAGATCGAGGCGAAGAGCTGGCCATCCTGGAGGGATTTCTCAGCGACGCGACCCAGGTGGTAGTCGACATCTACTCCCGCTACCTTTTTGAGCGCGAAGTATTCGAGCGCCGTGCGACGGCAGAATTGTCTGCTGGCGAGTTCTGCCAGATCATGACCCGCGCCCAGCAAGCGACCTATGGCCATGCTCTCGATCAAAGCACCTTGCATCCTTACATGTGGGCCTGGAAGCCCCATTACTACAGGCCTGGCTTGTCCTTCTACAATTTTCCCTATGCCTTCGGCTTGCTCTTTGGCTTGGGGCTGTACGCCGTCTACCAGCAGCGAGGTCCTGCCTTCTTGTCCGAGTACGACGACCTGCTGCGCAGCACAGGCGAGGGCACAGCCGCCACACTCGCCGCTCGCTTTGGTATCGACATCCGCCAACGCACGTTCTGGGAAAACAGCCTGGCCGTCATCGAGCAGCGCATCGAACGCTATCTCGAGATCTGATGGGGACGCCGGGGTGGCATCCCGGCCCCGCGACCAGCCGGTGACAAAGGTTCTTGATTGGAGTTTTCGGCAAAGTGGGGTATAATGCAGTTGTCGAAGGGTCTTCCTTCGAGTATCGGTTCTGATCCAAAAGAAAAGGAGAGATAACCATGGCCAAGCTGGAAAATGTCGAAGGGATCGGCACAGTCTATGCCCAGAAGTTGAAAGGGATGGGCATCGGCACGACTGCGGCGCTGCTCAAGGCTGGCGCTTCGCCCCAGGGGCGCCAAGAGATCGCCGAGAAGGCGGGGATAAGCCCCAAACTCGTCCTGGAGTGGGTGAATCATGTGGACCTCTTTCGCATCAAAGGCATCAGCGAGGAATATGCGGATCTGCTGGAAGCAGCGGGCGTTGACACCGTACCCGAGCTGGCCCAGCGAAACGCCGAGAACCTCTTGGCCAAGCTGAAAGTGACCAACACCCAGAAGAACCTGGTGCGCAAGTTGCCTGGCCCCAGACAGATAGAGGATTGGATCGCACAGGCCAAAGCACTGCCCCGTGTGATCAGCTACTAGCACCCAGACCGGCTCAAGTCGAACCCGTGGAGCAGAGTGGCTCAAACCGGGGGACGAGATCCCGCACTTCCCAGCAGCCCTCGCTCGCGTGAGGGCTGCTGCCGGTAGGTGGATCAGACACCCATCATGGTCAGGAATCAGAGGGGAGTGAGGCATCCACAGATGCTGAACTCGTTATATACCATCGCTCGCATGTGAGCATGCCCACTTCTCAGTCTGATCCCAACAGCTTCACAGACCTGATAATCACATTTCTGCAGGGAGGCAGATATGCGGTACACCTGGATACCAATTCTTGTCATCCTCGTCGTTGTGATGGGATGCGGCGCCCAACCGAGCCCCACGCCCACCAACCTTTCCTCACTGCCCAGCTCCGAACCGACAACCGAGAACACCGTAGCACCCACAGCATCCCCACCCACGCCTACCTCTGAGCCGGTGACTGACGTTGCGCCGGCTCTCACAGATACACCGTCCCTGAGCACCGCGGAGGCGACCGAACTGGCAATGGAACCACCGCCAACACAACCGGCGATAGCCCAGGCAGCTGCCGACCATGCAGGCCTCGCGCTACCCACCGATCGAGGTCAGTTCTTTACCGGTTCGGGTCTGTGCACCGCCTGCCACACCCAGATGACTGACGGTACCGGCCGCGACGTATCTACCGACACCTTCTGGAGAGCTTCGATGATGGCCAACGCTGCCCGGGACCCATACTGGCAGGCAACCGTCCGGGCCGAGGTTCTGACCAATCCGGACCTCCAGGCGGTCATCGAGGAAAAGTGCGCCACATGCCACATGCCCATGGCACATACCACGACGTCCCTGGCCGGTGGCCAGAGCTACGTCTTGGACACCGGGTTCTCATCCACTGCGCATGACCTTCATCCCCTGGCCATGGACGGCATTTCTTGCACCCTGTGTCACCAGATCCGCCAGGACAACTTGGGGACTGAAGACAGCTTCAGCGGGGGGTACACGATCGATGGCCAACGCCCGATGGGCGAGCGAGAGGCCTTTGGCCGGTTCCGCACCGGGCGCGAGATGGTCCAGCTCATGCAGTCTACCTCCGGCTTTGTCCCAGTTCAGGGCGTTCACACGGGAACCTCAGAGATGTGCGCGGTGTGCCACACCCTGTATACTCCCTTTTTGGACGCTACCGGGGAGATTGCCGGCGAATTCCCCGAACAGACACCCTACCTAGAATGGCTGGCCAGCGGATTCGGCAACAAGACGGGTTGCCAAGTATGCCACATGCCAGCAGCCACGGGTGCAGTGCGACTGTCGGCTACCGGTGGGCCGCCGCGCGAGCCCACTAGCCAGCATATCTTTGTCGGCGGAAACGCCTACATGCTCTCCATGCTAGAACGCTTTGGTCCCGACATGGAGGCGACCGCGTCGAGCGCCCAGTTTCGCGACAAGCAAGCACAGGCCCTTGACCAGCTCCAGACGCGGACTGCATCGCTGAAGATCGCCAGTACCAGTTTGAATGACGGCCTCTTGACAGTCGACTTATCCGTAGCCAGCATGACTGGGCACAAGTTCCCTACAGGCTTTCCATCGCGCCGGGCATGGCTCCATCTGACCGTACAAGATGCGGCGGCAGACCTGCTATTCGAGTCGGGTGCCGTGAACCCCGATGGATCCATCACCGGCAACGACAACGACCTTGATTCTGCCACGTACGAGCCCCACTATCTCGCCATCGACAGCCCCGACCAGGTTCAGATCTACGAATCGATCATGGGCGACACTGAGGATCAAGTGACGACCACGCTGCTGCGGGGCGCCGGCTATCTTAAGGACAATCGGCTTCTGCCAGCGGGCTTTGACAAGGCGACGGCAGCGGATAGCATTGCCGTGCACGGCAGTGCCGCGGACGATCCTGATTTCTTGGGCGCCACCGACAAGATCCAGTATCAGATCGACGTTGGCGACGCCCAGGGTCCTTTCACCGTAGAGGCCGAGTTGCTGTACCAAGCCATTGGTTTTCGCTGGGCTACCAACCTACAAACTCATGATGCGCCCGAGCCGGCGCGCTTCATCGGCTATTATGGCCTCACCCCCAACCAACCTACCGTCATCGCTGCAGCCGCCGCCGGCATCGAATAGACCCAGCCCAGCGTCCAAGGAGGGCACAAAATGAGCGCCACAAGAGCGAACAAGGAGACTACCAGCATCTACCAGCGGCCGGTCAAAGTGCTGCAGAACCTGATCCGCTTTGACACCACCAACCCACCGGGCAACGAGTCGGCCTGCATCAGCTACATCGACGACCTGTTGACCCAGGCCGGCTTCGAGACAAAGATCCTGGCCCGTGATGAGAAACGGGCCAACCTGGTGACCCGCTTACCCGGGCGCGGGCAGGCACCGCCCCTGCTGCTGTATGGCCACGTAGACGTGGTGCCCGCTCGGGCCGAGGAGTGGACCCACCCCCCGTTCGCAGCCGATATCGCGGACGGCTACATCTGGGGCCGGGGGACACTGGACATGAAGGGCGCGGTGGCCATGATGCTGGCCGCCCTGATGCGGGCCAAGGCCGAGGGCTTTGTGCCGCCTGGGGACGTGGTCTTTGCTGCTCTCAGCGACGAGGAGCGGGGCGGCGACTTTGGGGCGCGCTTCCTGGTCGAGGAACACGCCGAATGGTTCGACGGCATCCGCTATGCCTTGGGTGAGGCCGGCGGTTTCTCCCTCCATCTGGGTGAGAGTAAAGTGTACCCCATCATGGTCGCGGAAAAGCAGATGTGTTGGATGAAAGCCACCGTGCGCGGGCAGGGTGGCCACGGCTCCGCGCCTGTGCACGGCCAAGCCATGGCTCGCCTGGCCAAGCTCCTGACGGCGCTGGACCGCCACCGACTGCCCGTCCATATCACGCCGGTCGCCCGTGAGATGATCAGCCAGATGGCCAACACCCTTCCCCTGGCGCAGCGTACGGTGCTGCGCCAGCTCCTCAATCCCTTGCTCACCGACCGCCTGCTGGGCTTCTTGGGCCCCCTACAAGGCATGATTGCCCCGCTCTTGCACAACACCGTCAGCGCCACAGTCCTCCACGGCGGCTCCAGCGTCAACGTCATACCCAGTGAAGTATCGGTCGAATTGGATGGCCGGCTGCTACCCGGCTACACCCCGGACGATATGGTGGCCGAACTACGGGCCATCGTCGGTGACGAGGTCGAGCTGGCTGTGAAACGCTTCGAACCCGGACCCCCTGAGCCGGATATGGGCCTCTACCCCACGCTGGCCGAAATCTTGGTCGCGGCGGATCCAGAGGGCACCCCCATTCCGCTGCTAGTTGGCGGCGTCACCGATGGCCGTCACTTCGCCCGGTTGGGCATCCAAACCTATGGCTTCACGCCCATGAAGATGCCGCCGGGCTTTAATTTCTTTCGATTGGCCCACGGCGCCGATGAGCGCATCCCCGAGGATGCACTGGATTTTGGCATCGAGGCCATCTACGCAGTGCTACACCGCTTTGGGGAGGGCAACTGACCCAGCGTCTGCCAGGAAAAATGCGCCGAAGCCATCATGAGGAGGCAGAATGATCGAACGCCGGAACCTGCGCTACACGATGTTTGGCCTGTTGTATTTTGCCCAGGGCGCGATCTTGAGCTATTTCACAGCCCTCAATGCATTGTACCTGCTGTCGTACGATCTGACCATGAGCCAGGTGGGCATCTTCTCGGCCATCGCCTTAACCCCATTTGTGCTCAAGATCCTGCTCGGCATGGTCAGCGACAAGGTGAACCTGTTGGGGCAAGGCCATCGCAAACCATACATCATCCTCGGCTTGCTCACCCAGGCGGTCTGCCTCTTCCTGGTGCCTTTTATCCATCCCGGTCGCTACTTCGAGCTCTTGGCCTTTGTCGCGTTCGTGCTGATGAGCGGTATGGCCCTCTATGACACCTGTACCGATGGCCTCGCCCTCGATACCACCCCACCGGCAGAGGAGGGCAAGGTTCAGGGCATCATGGTCGGCGGGCGGGCATTAGGCGTGGTCACCATCTCAGCGGCGTTGGGTCTGTTGGCCCAACTAGCCAGCTGGACCGCCGCCTTCTGGACCCTGGGTGCCATCACCTTGCTGCCTTTGATCTTCGTATTCCAGGTCCGCGAACCGCCGCGCCCCGCGGAGCGAGCGTTTGAATGGCGCGCATTCGGCGCCTTTCGGCGCTGGCCCGTCATCGCCCTGGCCCTGCTCGGCGCACTCTATTCGCTCGTCATCAACGGCGCCAACGAGATAGTCAATCCCTTTTTGCAGGACCAATTCGGCATTGACTATCTGACCGCCGGACTCTACACCGCCATGTGGGGTGCCGGTGTGGTGCTGGGCGGGTTGACCGGCGGGCGCTTGGTCGATCGCGTCGGCCACAAACGAGCTGCCACAGGCGCCCTCATCCTCTCGTTGCTCGCTATCTTGGCCCTGGCCCTGATCACCAGTCCTTTGATGGCCTGGCCCATTGTGCTGATCTTTGGCCTGGCCTTTGGGTACTACGAGACCGTCTACTTTGCTACTTCGATGGCCTTCACCGACGCTCGCATCGCCGCCTCGATGTTCGCCATCCTCATGGCCATCGCCAACATCGGGACGGGCGTGGGCTTTGCCGCTGGGGGAACGTTCGTCGATTCCATCGGCTACCGCCCCACCTTTGTGCTGATAGGCTGCTTGAACCTGTTGGCACTGCCTTTGCTGCCCGCCATCTTCCGGCGTAAGCAGGCCTCAGAAGCATCACCAGCCTGAATGCCCGGTCAGCCAGCCAACGGAACCGTCTGCCAGCCCCTGACGGGTTCCCACCAACCGCCGCAGGGCGGAAAGGGACCGGCAGGGATCGATACCCTGAGAGGAACGTGCCATGGGGCAGCGCTTTGAGCCCACTCAGTTTGAGCTTCAGCAACTGGCCGAGGGAGTCTACG